>JAGBZV010000081.1 GCA_017628075.1 Clostridia bacterium | reverse complement strand
GAGCGTCCGGAGGAGGAGCGATGCGTGCCGGAGGAATGGTTTCCACCATTGTCACGTGCAATGCGTGTCGTATTGCTGTAGAGATAAAAATCGCGGGAGGTCGTGATCTGCAAACTGCCTTCCTTATAGTATCCGGAAGCGGCACGCTGTGCGCGCACGGAATGAAGCTGCGTCCGCATGCTTGCCGTTACGGCAAACGCGGCAATCAGTCCGATGATGCCTGCGATCAGTGCGGCTTGCCCCGCGTCAAAGGGATAGCCGTTGACGGCACCGTTGACGTAATATTCGCTGAGCTCCGCAAAGCGATACGCCATGGTGCTGTAGTCGCCATCCGCCGCCCACACGTAGACGTCGTCGAGGATCTCGTCAATGACGCCGCTGTGAAAGATCGACGTACCGACACCTGTGCCGGAGATCCATAGCTCACGGATGTCCATATTGACGAGCAGTACCACGCCGTCCTCTCCGTTGCCGCCGAAGCGGTTATAATCAAAATAGTCGTCGGCGTATTCCATGGACGAGCGGCCGTCGGTATCGTTTGTTGTCACGATGATAACGTCTATGCCGTATTGTGCACTGATTGCATCGAGCTGTGTCAGGATTGCCGATTCCTCGGTGTCGGGGATCAGATCTGCTGCGTCGTTAAGACGGGGCAGGCTTGCCGCGCTGACGGAAAACGTCAGACAGAGGAGTGATAGCAGCGTGAGTGCTGTGCTGATGATCGTTTTTTTGAAGCTCACCGTATGCACCTCCTCAAAGCAGCCACATGAGGTACTGTACGGCAAATACTGCTGCAAAAACGCCGAGCAATATGCCAAAGAACCACTTATTATACGTCCCTCGGTCCATGGGAAGGTCACCGACGAATTTTCCGGTTTGTCCGTTCATGGCGAAGGTATATTTCTGCCCGTTCCACACGGTATTCAGAAGCCAAACGGGATAGAGCGCATATTTTGCCTGTCCGTTGCGAAGCTGAACGTGGGTGTTTTCCGGGATTACGCTTGTATAGCCATTGACTGTGGCGGCAAATGCGTCTGCCGTGCTCTGACGGATGCGCTCGTTGACGCGTGCCTCGCTCGTCTTTGCATCGACGTCGTATTTGTCGGCAAGATAGCCGGCAAGATACGCGGTTTTGAAGTCAACGGCATCTCCAAAATCGAAGGGCTCGATGGATTCCATCAGCGTATCGTCCATTTTCGTGGAGCCGTCCACCGGCACGCGCTCGTAGCGGATGGTACCGCCGCGCGTGACGTTGTAAAAGCTCGTTTGGGTATAGCTGTAACGGCTGTCGCTCCAATGGCGGATGCGCGTTGCCTTATATCGGATCTGCGCGTCGGCATCCGCATCGAAGAGCCAGAAGGGCACGTAGATACCGCGGACCTCCTCGATGTGGTTTTGATCTGCAAAAACCTTGGGAAGAAGGCGCTTTCCGCTGTAGTGGCGCTTCAGCGCATCGACGGCTGCACGCTTATCAAGCTTGAAGGGGATCACGTAATCCGGCTTCAGTGCACCGCTGAGCTGTCCGGTCATGACGATCGGATTCTCGCAATACGGACAGGAGGTGGCTGCCGTCGTTTCATCTCCGACGATCTCGCCGCCGCAGGACGTGCATAGATATACGCGCAGATGCTCCTCCTCGCCGCTTTGCCATTGGGCGCCGGCCTCCGTTTCCCACGACATATCGTCCGGACGCTCCTGCTTCAGCTCCTCGTCAAAGGAGGCAAGCGCTTCCATTTCGAATTCTGTGTCGCAGTAGGGGCATTTCATTTTCTGCAGGGTGGGATCAAAGGCGATCGCACCGCCGCAGCATGGGCATTTATATTCCTGTAACTGTTCCAAGTGCCACACTCCTTACGTATTGAGGGGGCGGGGTGCGATCAGCGGACGTCACCGCTGTCAAACGGATCTCCGCATTCCGGGCAGAACTTCGGTAAAACGGTGCCCTTTTCCGGCTCCCATCCGCATTTGTCGCATTGGTACTGCGGGACGCCGGCCGGCTTTTTTGCACCGCATTCCGGGCAGAATTTTCCCTTATTGACGGCACCGCAGGTGCAGCTCCAGCCCTCGTTTGCGGGGCGGGGAGATCCACATTCCGGACAGAATTTTCCGTCTGTGGTCGTGCCGCAGGCGCACTTCCACGCATTTTTGGACGTTTGCTCAGGCTTTTTTGCGCCGCATTCCGGGCAGAACTTGCCGACTGCCTGTGCGCCGCAGGCACATTTCCATCCGTCGGCGGGTGCTTGCTTTTGCTGCTGCGTCTGTCCCATGGAGAACAGGCTCTGTGCGTTTGCGCCGCCCTGATTCATGGCCATTCCCATGCCCATAAAGCCTGCCATTGCGCCGCCCTCGTTTGCGGCTGCGGTACGCATGGCATCGGCCTGTGCGCCGACGAGGCGTGCGCCTGCCGTCATGGGGTTCATGGTCATGGCGTTTTCTTCCCATTCGGTGATCTTCTTCTTCTGTTCGTCCGGAATGGTCAGGGAATTGACGTTGATGGAGAATACGGACAGACCGCGGCGCTCACTCCATTCGCGTGCGAGCACCTCGTTGAGGGCATCGCGGATATCAAAGGTGCGGCCGGGAATTTCATAATATTGGATGCCGGCAGCGGACAGCCTTGCAAGTGCGGGCTGGAGTGCGTTGAGCAGCTCGGATTTTAAGATGCTGTCGATCTCGGAGCGGTCAAAGCGGCTGGTGACGTTGCCGCAGACGTTGGTATAGAACAGCATGGGGTTTGTGATCTTATAGGAATACTCACCGTTGCAGCGGATATCGACGGACAGCTTGAAGCCAAGCTCCTCGTTGACGACGACGCGGAACGGAACGGGATTGGCGGTGCCGTACTTATTACCGGAGATCTCCTTGGTATTGAAATAATACACGCGCTGATCCTTACCGGTATCGCCGCCGTAGGTGAAACGCTTGAGAAGCGTTTTGAAGGTTTCCTTGATGGATTCACCGAGATTGCCGGTGAAAATAGAGGGCTCGGTGGAGGAATCCCACGTGAATTCGCCGGGCTCTGCACAGAACTCCACGATTTTTCCCTGCTCCACGATCATCATTGCCTGACCGTCTGCGACGGCAATGCCGGCACCGTTGGAGATGATGTTATCCTCACCCTTGGTGTTGGAGGACCGGGAGGATGTTTTTTTCTGCCCCTTTACGACCAGCGTATCCATATCGAGCGCATCACAGTAGAAAAATTCCTTCCACTGATCTGCAAGTGTTCCGCCAAGTGCGCCAAGGCCTGCTTTGATAAGTCCCATTTGCTAAAACTCCTTTCAAAATAGCAAAATAATGTGTGCCGTGCCCGTTATTTTGAGGTGAGCGGCGTTTCTTCCTTTTTATTATAGCACAGATCGTCGGATTTGTCTATAGGCAATTACGCGTGTGGAGCTGCTTTGGTCGGAATCTTTGCACCTTTTGCGTGAGGTGGAGGCTGCCTGGGGCGTTTTGGGGTACGGTTTTTCAAGAAAAACGTGCACAGATGAATTTTTTTTTGAAAATCCCTTGCAAAATGGACAGAATTGTACTATAATATTACTGTATTGTTTTTTTCGCATTGGTTAAAATGAACTTGCTCGGAGAATGGGGGCAGAATCGGTATTATGACACAGAAAATCGGATTTGACAATGATAAGTATATCGCGCTGCAGTCTCAACACATCAGAGAGCGCATCGGACAGTTCGGACAAAAGCTGTATCTTGAGCTTGGAGGTAAGCTGTTTGACGACTTTCACGCCAGCCGCGTTCTGCCGGGCTTTGCGCCGGATTCCAAGATCCGGATGCTTCTTTCCCTGCGTGATCAGGCGGAGATCGTCATTGGCATCAACGCCGTCGATATTGAAAAGAATAAGGTGAACAGCAATCTCGGCATTACGTACGAGGCGGATGTTTTGCGTCTGATGGAGGCCTTTTCCGCATCCGGCCTGCTCGTTGGCTCCGTCGTCATTACGCGCTATGCCGGGCAGTACGCAGTCGATGCGTTCCGTAAGCAGCTGGAAAACAGAGGTGTGCGTGTATATCTGCATTATACCATTGCCGAGTATCCGCACAACATTCCGCGGATCGTTTCCGAGGAGGGCTTTGGCCGGAACGAGTACATCGAAACGACAAAGCCGCTCGTCATCGTGACAGCGCCCGGTCCCGGTACCGGAAAAATGGCGATCTGTCTGTCGCAGCTGTATCACGAGCACAAGCGCGGCATTACGGCTGGATATGCAAAATTTGAAACATTCCCCGTCTGGAATCTCTCGCTGAAGCACCCGGTCAATCTGGCGTATGAGGCGGCAACCGCCGATCTCAACGATATCAATATGATCGATCCCTACCACATGGAGGCGTACGGTCAGACAGCGGTCAATTACAACCGTGACGTAGAAGCGTTCCCCATCCTCAACGCCATGTTTGACAGGATCCTTGGAAGCAGCCCCTACAAATCTCCGACCGATATGGGTGTGAACATGGTGGGTATGTGCATCTGCGACGATGCGGTGTGCCGCGATGCCTCCTACGACGAGATCATCTGCCGCTACTATAAGGCGCAGTGTGATAAGCTCATCGGCCGTGTGGACGATTCGACCGTATATAAAATTGAAAACATTATGCGTTCGGTCGATATTACCGTTGATGACCGCGCGGTTGTCCGTCCTGCATTGGATAAGCAGGAGGAAACGGGCCTGCCTGCGGCGGCGCTTCAGCTTCCGGACGGCACCGTTGTAACGGGAAAATCCTCTGAGCTGCTCGGCGCGGCATCAGCGATGCTGCTCAATGCGCTCAAGTATCTTGCCGGAATTCCGGACGATACGCTGCTCATTTCCCCTGCCGTTCTTGCGCCCATTACTGCGCTGAAGATCGAGTGCTTTGGAAATCGTAATCCGCGGCTTCATATGGATGAAACGCTCATCGCACTTGCAATCTGTGCCGCGACCGACGAGGTTGCCGCGCAAGCCTATGCACAGCTTCCCAACCTGCGCGGTGCCGAGATGCACTCTACTGTGGTTTTGTCCCACGTTGACGACACGACGTCCAAAAAGCTGGGTCTGCGTCTGACGTGTGAGCCCGTCTACCAGAACAAGCGCAGTGAGCACTGACCGCACGCGGTATTTTCCGCGCCCGTCAATCTATTGTTAACCCAATTATTTTATCATAAAGAATCATCAAAAATACGGAGGATACAACAATGAACGTAACCAAGGAAAGCATTATCGGCGATGTTCTGGATTATGATGTCGGAACTGCAGAATTCTTTTTTGAGATTGGCATGCACTGCCTGGGCTGCCCGTCTGCAAGAGGCGAAAGCATCGAGGATGCGTGCGCTGTGCACGGTACCGATGCGGACGAGCTGGTTGAAAAGATCAACGAATATCTGGCAAACAAGGCTTAACAGCGAAATGGGCGGCGCATGGACAACCGTGCACCGCCCTCTTTCCTGCTGAAAAACGACAAAGGAGTACACAGTTACATGAATCATCTGCTTGATGCGAGGCTTCTGTGCGCGGCATCGTTTGTCCGTGCGGACGCGGTGCTGGCGGACGTCGGGACCGATCACGCGTATCTTCCCATCGCGCTGCTGGCGGACGGACGGATCCGTTATGCGTATGCAGCGGATATTGCACGCGGCCCGCTTGCATCGGCGCGGGAGCATCTTGCCGCATGCGCGGCAGAGCTGCCGGGGCTGGAGGATCGGATTCGTCTTGTTCTGACCGATGGCCTTTGCGGACTTGACCACTATGCACCTGCCGTGACAGATATTACGGTATGCGGCATGGGCGGAGAGCTGATCGCGCGGATTCTCGCCGATGCTCCGTTTGTGCGGGATGGCGGCATCCGTTTGATTTTGCAGCCGATGACGATGCAGGCATATTTGCGCGTCTGGCTTGGTGAAAATGGCTTTGCAGTAGAGGCGGAGCGATTGTGCAGAACTGCAAACGGTAAGCTGTATACGGTGCTGTGCTGCCGTTTTACAGGAGATTCCTACGTGCCGGTCCACCCGATCCTCGGAGATGCGCTTTTGGCGGACGAGGAAAACGGCGCACTTTTGGGGGCATATCTTACGGAGATGGCTCGCAGGCTCGGCCGCATCGTAGATGGAAAGCACGGCGCAGGTGAGGAATGCCGTGCGGAGTCTGAGGCACTTTCCTGTGCGAATACATTGCTCGAACGGATGTGTAACGATAAACATAAAGGAGAATGAACGATGACGACCGTCTGTGAATTGTATGAGTATCTCAATGATGCCTATCCTGCGGATCTGTCCTGCTCGTGGGACAACGACGGCTTGATGTGCTGTGCAGACCGCACTGCACCGGTTCGCCGCGTGCTTTGTGCGCTGGACGTGACGGAGGGCACGATTGAGGAGGCTGTGGCGCTTGGATGTGACTGCATCGTTTCGCATCATCCGATGATCTTCCGGAAAATGGCTTCCGTGACGGACGGGGATATCGGAGGCAGGCGTGTGATCGGATTGCTTGGGAAGGGGATCACGGTGATGTCCTTCCATACAAGGCTGGATGCGGTTGCGGGCGGTGTCAACGATACGCTGTGCCGTGTGCTTGGCATGGAGGTGGAGGGAACGTTCGGATTGGACGGTGAGGCGCTGGGGCGAATCGCGGTCTGGTCGGGTGAGCCCACGCTTGATGCGTTTTGTGCACATCTGCGCGACGTGCTTGGGACACCTGCCGTTCATGCGGTGGATGCCGGTCTGCCCGTGTACCGGGTTGCGGTGCTGGGTGGTGACGGCAAGGATGATTGGGAGGCGGCGCTGCGTGCGGGAGCGGATACGTATCTGACGGGCACGATGAGCTACAATACGCTGCTTGATGCGAGAGCTGCGGGATTGAACGTTGCTGCTGCGGGGCATTTTTATACGGAACGTCCTGTGATGGAGGTGGTCGCGGCGCAGATCCGGTCACGCTTCTCCGACGTGGAGGCTGTGGTATCTGCACGGGACTGTGACGTTCTGACGCTGTAAGACCGTTTATAACGGATTTGAAAACCGATTCAGAGGAGAATCTTTGACATGGCATTTGATGCGGGAATGGTCGCTGCGTCTGCGGCGGAATTGAGAAACAGATTGATTGGCGGTCGGATCGACAAGATCTCACAGCCGGAAAAGGATGAGCTTACGGTATCCGTGCGCACGGCGGACGGTACCTATGCGCGTCTGTGCATCTCCGCCTCCAATAACAATCCCAGGAGTCATATCACCGCACGGCAGAAGGAAAATCCGATGAGTGCGCCGATGTTCTGTATGCTCTTGCGCAAGCATCTTTCCGGAGGCAGAGTGCTGTCCGTGGAGCAGCGGGGCTTTGAGCGTGTGATCGACATTTGTGCGGAGTGCCGCGATGAGATGGGCTTTTTGTCCCAGCGGCACGTGATTGCGGAGATCATGGGAAAATACTCCAATATTATTTTCTGTGACGGCGACTACCGTATTCTCGGTGCTGTCAAGCCCGTCGATTTTTCCACAAGTCAGAAGCGGCAGGTTCTGCCCGGAATGCGGTACGAGCTTCCGCCTGCACAGGACAAGCAGGATCCGACGTCGGTGACGGAGGAGGCGTTTTTGGCGGCTGCGGCGCGTGCGAATCCGGATTGTGCCGCGGATCGCTTTCTTGTCAACAATTATTTCGGAATTGCTCCGGTGACGGCACGGGAGATCGTATTTTCGGTCGCCGGACGGGTGGGCGTGACGATGGCTGCGATGCCGTCGACGCTTCTTTGGGAGGCGTTTTCCGCGTTTATGGCACGCATCCGTGAGGAGCGGTTTGTGCCGGTGCTTTTGCTGGATCCGGAGGAAAAGCCTGTGGAATACACGTTTTTCCCGACGGCACAGTACGGTAGTGAGATCCGTGCAGAGGAGATGCCGTCGTTTGGCGCACTCATTGACCGCTATTTTTCGGAGCGCGATCACGTTGACCGCGTCAAGCAGCGGGCACAGGATATTTTTAAGCTGTTAGCCAATGCGGAAGCGCGGCTGAACAAAAAGATCCTTCAGCAGGAGCGGGAGCTTTTGGATTGTGCGGAGGGGGACACCTTCCGTAAATGCGGAGATCTCATCACGGCCAACATCTGGCAGCTGCAGCGCGGCATGACGGAGGCTGCACTTGTGGACTACGAGTCGGAGAATTTGGACACGGTCAAGGTTGTGCTCGATCACCGCCTGTCACCCTCGCAGAACGCGCAGAAATATTACAAGCGCTACAACAAGACCAAGCACGCGGAGGTGGCATTGACGGAGCAGATCGCGCTGGCACGCGAGGAGCTTTCCTACATTGATACCGTGCTTGACGCGCTGACGCACGCGGAAACGGAGTCGGATCTGGATGAGATCCGGGACGAGCTGTACAATGCGGGCTATGCATCACGGATGAAGGCGTACGCGCAGCGGAAGAATAAGCCGGTGAAGCCGCTGGAATTCCGCACGACGAACGGTTACCGCGTTCTGGTTGGAAAAAACAACCACCAAAACGAATATATCACGCATAAGCTGGCATCCAAGAACGATATGTGGTTTCACATCAAGAACGAGCCGGGCTCTCACGCGGTGATGTTCTGTGGGGAGGATTGGGAATCCGTGCCGGAGCAGGATTATACGGACGCGGCAATGATCGCAGCGGTATATTCCAAGGCGGGGGAGGCAAAGCACGCGGAGGTCGATTACACGCACGTGCGGAATCTGAAAAAGCCGCCGTCGGCAAAGCCGGGCATGGTCATCTATCACAAGAACTGGTCTGCATACGTTACACCGGATGCAAAGGCAGTCGATGCGATGCGCATAACAGAAAAAAAAGCCGGAATATAAACGGAACCGGGGCTGGGGCACGTACGTGCCCCAGCCCCATAGAAGTTTCCCCAGCCCCTCATCCGAGGGGCATTTGCATGCGATTTCCGCATGAAAACCGGGAAATTCGGACACTTTGTGACACCGGGGCTGCTGCACGTTGAAAGCTTGCAGCAGTCCCGGTT
>JAGBZV010000010.1 GCA_017628075.1 Clostridia bacterium | reverse complement strand
CAGGTGATTGCGCCATCCTCCGTCGTCGTACCGACGACGATTGCTCCGCAGGGCGTTCTTCCGGTCAGCTCCAGCAGGAATGCGCCGTAGTTGTAGCCGAAGATCTCGTCCATCGGAAGCTTTTTATCAAAGGCAAAGCCGATTCCGTTGCCGAATGCCATCTTCATGACGGCCTCTGCGATTCCGCCGTAGGTGGGCGTGTATGCAGCGGCAACCTTGCCTGCACGCATCATTTCCGTGACACGGTCGTAGAGCGCAAGCAGGGATTCTGCGGTCGGCAGACCGTCTTCACCGAGCTCCGGCTTCATCAGAATGACCTTGTGGCCTGCAGCCTTGAATTCGGGCGTAACGACCTCATCGGTGCAGCCGGTGGTAACGGCAAAGGAAACGAGCGTCGGGGGAACGTCGAGATGCTCAAAGGAGCCGGACATGGAGTCCTTACCGCCGATTGCGGCGTAGCCGAGGGATTTCTGTGCGCGGAATGCACCGAGCAGTGCTGCCATCGGCTTGCCCCAACGCTTGGGATCGCGTCCGGGCTTTTCGAAATATTCCTGGAAGGTCAGGTACACGTCGTTCTTGTCTGCGCCTGCCGCGATCAGCTTGGATACGGATTCAACGACTGCAAGATACGATGCGTGGTAGGGGCTCTTCATTGCGATATCGGGATTGTAGCCCCACGCCATATAGGAGCAGGCCTTGGTGTGCTTCTTTTCGACGGAGATCAGATTGACCATTGCCTGGTTGGGGGTGAGCTGATGCTTGCCGCCGAAGGGCATCATGACGGTGCCGGCACCGATGGTGGAGTCAAAGCGCTCGGACAGACCGCGCTTGGAGCAGACGTTGAGATCTGCGGCGAGTGCGTTCATGCCGTCCGCAAAGGAGGAGGGGATTTCCTTGCTCCACGCCTGCGGAGCCGCGGGAGCGATGTCGATGTGCTTTTCCGCACCGTTGGAGTTCAAGAAGGTTCTGGACAGGCTGACGATCGTCTTTCCGTTCCAGGTCATGCTCAGACGGGGCTCCTTGGTAACCGTTGCAACGACGGTTGCTTCAAGGTTTTCGGCGGTTGCGATGGCACAGAAGGCATCTGCATCCTCGGCTGCGACAACGACAGCCATACGCTCCTGGGATTCGGAGATTGCAAGCTCCGTACCGTCAAGACCGTCGTATTTTTTGGGAACGGCATTGAGGTTGATGGCAAGACCGTCTGCAAGCTCGCCGATGGCAACGGAAACACCGCCTGCACCGAAGTCGTTGCAGCGCTTGATCATTTTGGTTGCGGTCGGGTTGCGGAACAGACGCTGCAGCTTGCGCTCCTCGGGCGCGTTGCCCTTCTGGACCTCAGCGCCGCAGGAGGTCAGGGATTCCTCGGTATGGGACTTGGAGGAGCCGGTAGCACCGCCGCATCCGTCGCGGCCGGTGCGTCCGCCAAGAAGAATGACGATATCGCCGGGCAGGGGGCATTCACGGCGTACGTTTTCAGCGGGAGCCGCTGCGATGACTGCACCGATCTCCATACGCTTTGCTGCGTAGCCGGGGTTGTAGAGCTCATCGACCTGTCCGGTAGCAAGACCGATCTGGTTACCGTAGGAGGAATATCCCGCTGCGGCAGTGGTGACGATCTTTCTTTGCGGGAGCTTACCCGCCATGGTTTCGGAAACGGGAACCGTCGGGTCAGCTGCACCGGTGACACGCATTGCCGCATAGACGTAGGAACGGCCGGAGAGCGGATCGCGGATCGCGCCGCCGATACAGGTCGCTGCACCGCCGAACGGCTCGATTTCGGTCGGGTGGTTGTGGGTTTCGTTCTTGAACAGGAGCAGCCAATCCTCCATCTCGCCCTCAACCTCGATCTGCATCTTGACGGTGCAGGCGTTGATCTCCTCGGATTCGTCCAGCTTGTCAAGCTTACCCGTCTTGCGCAGGTATTTTGCGGCAAGCGTACCGATATCCATCAGATTGACGGGCTTGGTTCTGCCAAGTGCCTCTCTCGTTGCCAGATAATCCTGATAGGTTTCCTCTAACAGCGGATCCTCAAACTTGACGGAATCGATGGTCGTGAGGAACGTGGTGTGGCGGCAGTGATCGGACCAATAGGTGTCGATCATGCGGATCTCTGTAATCGTGGGGGCGCGGCCTTCCTCGTTCTTGAAATAGTCACGGCAGAAGCGCAGATCGTCCAGATCCATCGCAAGTCCCTTTTCGCGGATGAATACGGCAAGAGCCGCATCGTCCAGCTCGCAGAAGCCGTCGAGGGTTTCGACCGTTGTCGGGATCTCGTATTCGACCTTCAGCGTTTCGGGCTTGTCCATGGAAGCCTCACGGCTTTCCACCGGGTTGATAACGTACTGCTTGATGCGTGCGAGCTCGTCCGCGGACACGGATCCCTCCACGATGTAAACCTTTGCGGAATGGACGTCGGGGCGCTCGCCCTGGGAGAGGATCTGGATACACTGCGCTGCAGAGTCCGCGCGCTGGTCAAACTGACCGGGCAGGTACTCTACTGCAAAAACGGATGCGCCGGGAACGCAGGGAAGCTCATCGTAGAGGATGTCCAGCTGCGGCTCGGAGAATACGACCTGCTTTGCGTATGCAAAGAGGTCTGCGTCAATATTTTCTACGTCGTAGCGGTTGAACAGGCGCAGTCCTGTCAGCCCCTCCATACCGAGCAGCGTCTGCAGATCGGAGAGCAGGGAGCGTGCTTCACCGGCAAGTGCGGGCTTTTTTTCTACAAATACGCGATAAACCATATCTGTCTTGAATTCCTTTCGTTGGAAAATGTCAGTTTTTAGCGGCGAGTGCGCGCTGACCGATGTCGCGGCGCATATACTTGTTGGCAAACTGTACGCTGTCTGCGACCTCGTACGCGGCGGAGATTGCCTCCTCCAGCGTATCGCGGACGGCAACGGCGCCGAGCACGCGGCCGCCGCCGGTGACGAGCACGCCGTTTTCATTCAGCTTTGCGCCTGCAACGTAAACGGCCTCGGTGTCCGTGACAGCGGGAAGCGTCATCGGGAAGCCGGTTTCATACTTGCCCGGATAGCCGTCCGATGCACAGACGACGCAGCAGGCGGCGCCGTCACCGAAGACAACGTCCACGTCGGCAAGTGTGCCGTCATGAACAGCCCGCATAATCGTGAAAAGATCGGATTGAAGCAGTGGAAGAACGACCTGCGTTTCGGGATCACCGAAGCGGCAGTTGTACTCGATGACCTTTGGTCCGTTCGGCGTAAGCATCAGGCCGAAGTACAGACAGCCCTTGAAGGTTCTGCCCTCTGCGTTCATAGCTTCGATGGTCGGAAGGAAGATCTCCTTCATGCAGGTATCGGCAATTTCCTTGGTATAATACGGGTTGGGAGCAACCGTACCCATGCCGCCCGTGTTCAAGCCCTCGTCGTTGTCGCGTGCACGCTTGTGGTCCATGGAGGAAACCATGGGACGAACAACCTTGCCGTCCGTGAATGCAAGCACGGAAACCTCGGGGCCGGTCAAAAATTCTTCCATGACGACGGAGGAGCCGCTTGCACCGAAGATCTTGTCCTCCATAATGGAGCGGAGTGCGGCGCGGACGTCCTCTCTCGTTTCGCAGATCAGAACACCCTTGCCGAGCGCAAGGCCGTCTGCCTTGACAACGATCGGAATGGGGCACGCCTCGGCGTATGCAAGTGCTGCCTCCAGATCCTCAAAGACCTCGTAGGCTGCGGTGGGAATGTTGTATTTCTTCATCAGATTTTTGGAGAAGACCTTGGAGCCCTCGATGATTGCCGCATTTGCGTGCGGTCCGAAGCAGGGGATGCCGATGCTCTCCAGTGCATCGACACAGCCGAGCACCAGCGGATCGTCCGGTGCAACAACGGTGAAGTCAATGGCATTGCTCTTTGCATATTCGACGATGCCGTCGATATCCTTTGCGCCGATGTTGACACAGGTGGCATCGGCTGCGATGCCGCCGTTGCCGGGAAGTGCAACGATCTCGGTAATCTCGGGGTTCTTTTTGAGGGATTGGATGATGGCGTGCTCTCTGCCGCCGCCACCGACTACCATAACTTTCATAATTGTATTACGTCTTTCGTTGGGCGAAAGCTTCCTTTCTTGTGGAATTGAGAACGGTCAGGTGCGTTGAGCCCTTGCAGGGGGATCAATGGTGGAACAGGCGCATGCCTGTGAATGCCATGACCATATCGTTCTTGTCACATTCCGCGATAACCAGGTCGTCACGGATGGAGCCGCCGGGCTCAGCGACGTATTTGACGCCGGAAGCGAACGCGCGCTTGATATTGTCGGCAAACGGGAAGAATGCGTCGGATGCAAGTGCGACGTTTGTGAAGCTGTCAAGCCACACGCGCTTTTCCTCGGAGGTGAGCGGCGCGGGCTGTTCTGTGAAGTAGCCCTGCCAGATGCCGTCTGCACAGACGTCCTCCTCGTTGCCGTTGATGTAACCGTCGATGACGTTGTCACGCTCGGGGCGGCCCATCGTGGGCAGGAAGGGAAGGGCGAGTGCCTTGGGGTGCTGGCGAAGCAGCCACGTATCAGCCTTGGTTCCTGCAAGTCTGGTGCAGTGGATTCTGGACTGCTGTCCGGCACCGACACCGATTGCCTGTCCGTCGATGGCGTAGCAAACGGAGTTGGACTGTGTGTACTTGAGGGTGATGAGTGCCACGATCAGATCGCGCTTTGCGGATTCGGGCAGCTCCTTGTTTGCGGTTACGACGTTTTCCAGCAGGTGGCTGCCGATCTTGAATTCGTTTCTGCCCTGCTCAAAGGTAATGCCGAACACGTCCTTGGTTTCGATGGGAGCGGGCTTGTAATCGGGATCGATCTGCACGACGTTGTAGGAGCCCTTGCGCTTGCTCTTGAGAATCTCAAGTGCTTCGGGCTCATAGCCGGGGGCAATGATACCGTCGGAAACCTCACGTGCGAGCAGCTTTGCGGTGGTGACGTCACAGACGTCGGACAGCGCAACCCAGTCGCCGAAGGAGCAAAGACGGTCTGTGCCGCGTGCACGGACGTATGCGCAGGCGAGCGGGGATTCGTCAAGGCCGGCAACGTCTTCTACGAAGCACGCCTTTTTGAGTGCGTCGGAGAGGGGAAGACCAACGGCGGCGGAGGTAGGAGAAACGTGCTTGAAGGAGGTTGCCGCAGGCATACCGAGCGCTTCCTTGAGCTCCTTTACAAGCTGCCAGGAATTAAATGCGTCAAGGAAATTGATGTAGCCGGGACGTCCGTTGAGTACGGTGATGGGGAGCTCCGCATTGTCCTTCATGAAGATTCTGGAGGGCTTTTGGTTGGGATTACAGCCGTATTTCAATTCAAATTCGTTCATTTCAGTTACCTCTCAAGCGTTCTTGTTTACGATTCTTGTGTCGGTTTCGCCGGTTGCCAGGTCGATGTAGCGGACGAACAGGGAAACCTTGTTGTCAGCGTTGAGATTGGTCCAGATGAGATCGGTCAGCGTGTCGATATCTGCATCGGGAAGGATCAGCGTCTTGGGCTCGCCCTCGAAGGAGGGAAGCGGATTGCCGTCTGCGTTGTAGGTGTGGATGAACTTTGCACGGCCCGCAATGGGATTGGAGTATGCGTAGGTGAAGCGCTCGCAGGAGGTGTCGTCGCCCTCAGCACTCTTGAGAATGGACATGGCAAAGTTCATATCGCCGTCAGCCTCGCGGCGGATGATGCCGGAGATGCGGGGTGTGAAGTTGGGCTTGTCGTCCTCGAACTCACGGGTGCGCAGTGCCTGCTCAAAGGTCATCTGCTTGTCCATCAGCTCGTAAATGGTATCGGTCTGATCACCGTTGGTTACAATGGTCTTGTTTCCGAGTACGCGGACCGGATAGTAGATGATCAGATGAGGATCGGTCATCTTGGATTCGTCAAACGCCTTGGTACGCATAGCATCGCCCTCTGCGACGAACACGCGATTGCGGCTGTTTTCGCTTCTGCCCATGATGAAATACGCGGTAACTGCATATTTGGCATCGGCGCTTTTGCCGATGATGATACCGCGGCCGTGGTATGCAAGGGAATTCAATTCATCTGCAATAGATACAATCTTCATGTTATTCTCCTTTTTATATACACCTTGTTGTTTTCAACGGTAATTCTGTTCTCGCAGAACAGGCGGACGGCCTCGGGGAGAATTTTCCACTCAGCCTCCTCCATGATACGCCGCTGCAGCACCTCGGGCGTATCGTCTGCGTGTACCTCGACTGCTTTTTGGAGGACGATGGGACCTGCATCACATTCGGGAGTCACGATATGAACGGTTGCTCCGGAAACCTTGACGCCCTTTTCCAGTGCGGCCTCGTGAACGCGGAGTCCGTAGTATCCCTTACCGCAGAAGGAGGGGATCAGTGCGGGATGGACGTTGAGGATCCGGTTCGTGAACGCCTCGTATACCTGCTCGTCGATGATGGTCAGGAAGCCGGCAAGCACGACGAGGTCGATTTCTGCATCCAGAAGCACGTCGGTGAGTGCGCGGGAGTATGCGGCAATCGAATCGTATTCGGCACGGGCAAGCACGATGGAGGGAATGTCGTTCTGTGCGGCGCGCTCCAGTGCGTACACGCCGGGCTTCGATGCCACGACGAGTGCAATCCTTCCGTTTCCGAGTGCGCCGACCTTTTGTGCGTCAATGAGTGCCTGCAGATTGGTTCCGCCGCCGGAAACGAGCACGGCAATTTTTTTGGTCGTATCGGACATGGGCAGCTCCTTATTCGAGGATGATCTTTTCATCGCCTGCGACGATCTCGCCGATGACGTACGCATCCTCGCCGTTTGCCTTCAGAATGGCGATTGCCTTTTCAGCCTCTGCTGCGGGAACGACGACGCTCATGCCGACACCCATGTTATAGGTGTTGTACATATCGCGCTCCGGAATGCTGCCGGTCTTCATGATGAGATCGAAGATGGGGAGGACGCGGACTGCAGCCTTGTCGATTTTTGCGCACAGACCGTCGGGAATGGAGCGCGGGATATTTTCGTAGAAGCCGCCGCCCGTGATGTGAGAAATGCCCTTGACGTCGACCTGCTCCAGCAGTGCAAGAACAGACTTGACGTAAATGCGGGTGGGAGTCAGGACGGTTTCTGCGATAGACTTGCCGCCCAGTGCCTCACACGGGACGTAGAGGGAGTCGGGGTTGTTGTCAATATCGAATACGCGGCGGACGAGGGAGAATCCGTTGGAATGGATACCGGTAGAGGGGAGTGCGATCACTACGTCGCCTGCCTGCATCCGGGTGTTATCGAGAATCTTTTTCTTGTCGACGATACCGACGGCAAAGCCTGCCAGGTCATAGTCCTCTGCAGGCATCATGCCGGGGTGCTCAGCGGTCTCACCGCCGATGAGTGCTGCACCGGATTGGACACAGCCCTCAGCAACGCCGCTGACGATAGCAGCGATCTTCTCAGGGACGTTCTTGCCGCACGCGATGTAGTCAAGGAAAAACAGCGGGCGTGCGCCGCAGCAGATGATATCGTTGACGCACATAGCGACAGCGTCAATACCGATGGTATCGTGCTTGTCCATCAGAATTGCCATTTTGACCTTGGTGCCGCATCCGTCGGTTCCGGAAACGAGCACGGGCTCCTCCATGCCGGCAATCGGCAGACCGAAGCAGCCGCCGAAGCCGCCCACGTCGTCCAGACAGCCTTCGTTCTTGGTGCGTGCGATGTGTGCCTTCATCAGTTCGACGGCACGGTAGCCGGCGGTGATATCAACACCGGCTGCTGCGTAGGATTCGGATTTGGAATTGGTATGCATATTGTCTTCTGCGTCACGGGGGCCGTGACTTCCTTTCGTAGAATTCTGTTTATGTGGGAGCGGGGTGCGTTCTTTTGTTCCAATCAGTCGCGTCCTGTCCAGCAATAGGTACAGATGTCCTCCGGCGGGAGGCCGATCGCTTCGATGATGCCTTCGACGGATTGGAATTGCAGGGAGGTAAGCTTGAATTTCTCTGCCATCGTCTGGCGCAGACGCTTGCCGCGTTCCGTTGTGGCGTCGGAATATTCGTCGAGATGACGCTGTCCCTCATCGCCCTCCAATTCCTGGATGGTTTTTCTTGCAATGAGCTCCATGTCGGAGTTGCTGCGCGAAAAGTTGAGGAACTTACAGCCGAACATGATCGGCGGGCAGGCAGAACGGAAATGCACCTCTTGGGCACCGTTGTCGTAGAGGAAGTCCACGGTTTCTCTGATCTGCGTGCCGCGAACGATGGAGTCGTCGACGAACAGAAGCTTTTTCCCGTGGATCAGTGCGTGGACGGGAATCTGCTTCATTTTTGCAATCTTGTTGCGCATGGACTGGTTGGCCGGTGTAAAGCTGCGCAGCCAGGTAGGTGTGTACTTGATAAACGGGCGCGCATAGGGAATGTGGCTTTCGTTTGCGTAGCCTATGGCGTGCGGAACACCGGAGTCCGGCATACCCGCAATAAAGTCAACGCCCTGTGCGACGTTTGCCTCGCGATCTGCACGTGCCATGATCTGACCGTTTTTCATGCGCATGGCCTCTACGCTGATGCCCTCGTATACGGCGTTGGGATAGCCGTAGTAGGTCCAAAGGAATGCGCAGACGCGCTTTTCCTTGCGGGGCGGAGAAAGCTGCACCACGCCGTCCTGCGTAAGACGGACGACCTCGCCCGGTCCAAGCTCACGTTCAAACACATAGTCCAGCTTGAGCATGGCAAAGTCCTCAAAGGTTGCGCAGTAGCCGCAGGGGGATCCGCTTTCGTCGAGCTTCTGTCCGATGATGAGAGGCAGGCGGCCGAATCTGTCGCGTGCTGCGATGATCGTGCCATCCTCGCAGAGGACGAGAATGGAAGCGGTGCCCTCGATCTGATCGTGGGCAAAGCGGATACCCTCCTCAAAGGTCTTTTTCTGGTTGATGAGGGCGGCAACCAGCTCGATCGTGTTGATCTTACCGGAGGTCATTGCGGTAAAGTGTCCGCCTGAGGAGGCCAGATACTGCTTGATGAGCGTATCGGCATTGGTGATGACACCGACCACGGCGATGGCGTATACGCCGAGGTTGGAGCGAATGAGGATCGGCTGCGGATCGGTGTCGCTGATGCAGCCGATGCAGGCACGTCCCTGCATTTTCGTAATATCATCTTCAAATTTGGTGCGGAACGGGGAGTTCTCGATGGAATGAATGTAACGCTGGAATCCGATCTCGTCGTTCAGACAAGCCATACCGCCGCGTCTGGTGCCCAGGTGCGAGTGGTAGTCTACGCCGAAAAACACGTCGGTGATTGCGTCATCCCTGCAGACAGCTCCAAAAAATCCACCCATAATAGGTTCAGTCCTTTCTGTTCGTCGGGAAATCAGCGGTTATATTTTTCTTCCAGTGCACGGTTTGCTGCCAGAACCTTTTCGGCGGCCTTTGCTCTGGATGCGTCCAGCTTGTCTGCCAGCGCACGGTCCTCAATGGAAAGCATCTGGACGGCAAGAAGCGCAGCGTTTGCGGCACCGTCGATTGCTACGGTTGCAACAGGAATGCCTGTGGGCATCTGTACGGTAGAGAGAAGAGCGTCCAGGCCGTCGAGCGTGGAGGATTTCACGGGAATACCGATTACGGGAAGCGTGGTGCCTGCCGCCATCGCGCCTGCGAGGTGTGCGGCCTTGCCTGCTGCAGCGATGATAACGCCGAAGCCGTTTTCGCGTGCACCTGTGACAAACTCACGTGCCTCTGCGGGGGTTCTGTGTGCAGAATAAACGTGGACCTCGTAGGGAACGCCGAATTCCTCAAATACGGAGAAGGCTTTTTCGACGACGGGCAGATCGCTGTCGCTGCCCATGATGATCGCTGCTTTTTTCATTGCCATAATATTGATTTCCTGCCTTTCGGTTAATAATTTGTAAAAATGAAAAGGGCAGTCCTATGCTGTAAGACACCGGACTGCCCAGACGGACGACATCGCATGGCACAAGTGCCATGCCGAATTATTCTTCCCGCTTCCGTGTGTACGCTCACACATAACATCGTATAAAGATTATGATTCCGTCAGTTGTGGGAAGTTCGATCTTGTACCATAATATTATACACGAAAAGTGGGTGGTTTGTCAAGTATACAAGCAGAGAAAAAACGGGGGAATCGAGTATATTTTTATCTATTATTTGAAACGTCGGTATAAAACGCCCATTTTCCCGAAAAAACGGCAGAATCTGCGTGCGTTTTCATCGATGAATCCGCGTTTTGTGCATAAACGAATGCAAATGGGCGCACAATACTATGCAAACGGAGCTTGGAGGTACGGTCGTGATGTATACGGCGGCGAGAGGAATTTGTACGGTTTTGTGGGGCGGATTTTTATACGGGCTTGTGGAGATATTGTTTCGTGGGTACACCCACGTGAGTATGTTCGTGCTGGGCGGTGTCTGCTTTGTGTGCATCGGTGCGGTACGGCGTCTGTATGCGGACGCATCTGCGGCAAAGCGGATGCTGTTGTGTGCGGGGATTGTCACGCTGCTTGAGCTTGTCTGCGGGCTGCTCGTCAATGTTAAGCTTGGGCTTGCGGTATGGGACTATTCAATGATGCCGTACAACGTTCTTGGTCAGATCTGCGTGACCTATACGGCTGCGTGGTGTCTGCTTGCTGTGCCCGCCATGGCGTTGGACCGACTGTTTTGCCGTGCGTGGCGGCGCGAAAGCGGGACGGCGGAGAAACTGCGCGCGGAGGGGGGCGCTGTTCCGACTGCGGCGGAATGAAGCGTGGCCATCAGCTCTTGCCGGAGATGCGACGGGCTGTTGCACTTACGTGCCCCAGCCCCATAGAAGTTTCCCTTGCCCCTCAGTGAAGGGGCATTTTCATGCGATTTTCGCTTGAAAACCGAGAAATTCAGGCCACTTCGTGACCCCGGGCTGTTGCAAGT
>JAGBZV010000009.1 GCA_017628075.1 Clostridia bacterium | reverse complement strand
CTGGTCAACGTGGCAAAGAATTCTTTCCTGATCGGCGGCGGACGCGAAAACATTATTGAAAATAACATCGTCGTAAACAGCGCCCGTGTTGCAATGCAGTATGACGATCGCAATCGTGACGGATATATCAACGACGGTTGGGCGTGGCATCATGTGCTTCCTCACGGTATTGCATACATGTGGACAACACTTAATGCAGTCCCGTATACAGAGGGCGTTTGGTCAGAGCGTTACCCGAGGCTTGCGCAGCTCAAGACGGATGAGTCAACGGATGTCAACGATCCCGATCATCCAATCAACCCGTCGTATTCCGTTGTGAAAAACAACGTCTCGATCACACCGAGCGGGGATATGTTCGACATTGCAGACTCCGTATACACCTTCTCGGAGATTGAAGACTTTGCACAGTACGCAACGGCAGAGGATGCCGGCTGGGACGCCGAAAGCTTTACCCTGTCCGCAGACAGCCCCGTCTTTACCGACCTGCCCGAATTTGAGGCAATCCCCGTCGAAAAAATCGGACGTAAAAAGTAAAAAAACAAAAAAAGAAAGACAAACGGCGTGCCAAATTGGCACGCCGTTTTGAGTTTCTCACGCTTTATCAATGCTTGTTTTTCGTTGTGCTCTGCACGCAAAACAAAAAGGAGCTATCAAAGCAGCTCCTTGATTTGTTGTTTCGCAATTTTGTTCTTTTGAGAACCGATCACGAATTAACCCTTGTACTTTCGCTTTCTTGCAGCTTCAGACTTCTTCTTACGCTTTACGCTGGGCGTTTCGTGATGCTCTCTTTTGCGAAGCTCGGTGAGTACGCCGGATCTTGCACACTGTCTCTTAAAACGGCGCAATGCGCTGTCCAGTGTTTCATTTTCCTTCACTCTGACCTCTGCCATCTGTAATCCCTCCCCTCGCATCAGCAATGCTTTTGATGACATTGCATCACAGTAATATTATAGCGTAAAATTGCAGTTCTGTCAAGTGTTTTTCATATTTTTGTCAGAAAAATTTATGATATTTTCCGCAGAAATCAAATTTCGACGAAAATTCCCCCCACACACACCATATAACCGACTGCAAAGCCCCTCTTTCGCTTCAATATTCACAATTACTTCATACAATGGCGACTCCTTTGTGATATAATAATAGTAGATATGCTCAATTACAGGAGGAAGCACCCGCCCTCAGACGGGCGCAGTCAGACAAAGGAACATGAAACAGTATCTTGAAATTGCAAAGATCATCAATACCCACGGCATCCGCGGAGATCTCAAGCTCGATCTGTGGTGCGATTCCCCCGATACCATCAAAAGGATCCGTACGCTGTATTTGGATGAGGAGGGAAAAACGCCCGTATCCATATCCGACGTCCGAATGCACGGAAAATTCTGTCTGCTTCGCATCGCCGGCGTAGAAAACCCCGAGGACGGAGCACGCTATAAGGAGCGTATCCTTTATGCGCACCGCGACGATATTCCGCGCGCTGCAGGCGAGTACTTCATCGCAGATCTGATCGGCACGCCGGTAATTGATGCAGACACCGGCGTCCGCTACGGCACGCTGACCAACGTCATCGATAACCCGGCGAATGCTCTGTATGAGGTCCGCACCAAGAAGGGCCCCGTTTACATCCCTGCCGTAAAGGAATTTCTGATCTCCCTCGATCCGCCTGCAGGCATTTATGTCCGTCCGATTCCCGGAATGTTTTCAGAGGCTGTCTGGCATGACGACCGCAGTGACAGCTCTGCGCACGAGGAGGAGCAGCCGTGAGATTTGACATTATGACTCTGTTCCCTGACCTCGTGGATACCGTGCTCGGAACAAGCATCATCGGCCGTGCCGCTGCCGCAGGTCATATCGACGTGCGCACCCACGATATCCGCGACTGGTCGCCCGACAAATGGCGCCGTGTGGACGGCGCGCCCGCCGGAGGAGGCAAGGGTATGCTTCTTGCCGCTCCGGCCGTCTATAACTGCTATAAGGGCATCGTCGATTCGCAATCGGACAAGCCCGCGCTTCGCCGCCGCGTGATCTATCTGTCCCCGCAGGGCAAGGTGTTTACACAGGACAAGGCAAAGGAGCTCCTTTCCTACGACAACCTCGTGCTTCTCTGCGGCCACTACGAGGGCATTGACGAGCGCGTTCTGGAGGAGATCGTCGACGAGGAAATTTCCATCGGAGATTACGTCCTCACCGGCGGTGAGATTCCCGCGTGCATCGTTGTTGACTGTGTTGCCCGCATGATTGACGGTGTGCTCGCTTCTCCGGAATGCTACGAGGACGAGTCTATTTCGTCCGGACTCCTTGAATATCCGCAGTATACACGCCCCGTGGAATTCCACGGAAAGCGCATCCCCGACGTTCTGCTCTCCGGCGACCATGAAAAGGTGGCACGCTGGCGATACGAGCGCTCCGTCGAGCGCACCGCAAGCAAGCGTCCCGACCTGCTTGCGAACGGCATTCCTCCATTTGAATTCCGCCGCTCGGAAACCTACGGTACGCATCTGACACGGCAGGACAGCGGCAAAAAGGAGCGCACATGAGCGCAGATACGAAAAAACGTGCCGTTCTCACGGTGCTGTCAATGGCGGCGGCTATGATCCTGTCCAAGGGGCTCGGCATGGTTCGCTCTATGTGCATGGCCGCAGCATACGGAACGGGATGGCAGGCAAACGCCTTTTCTGCCGCCTCCCGCATTCCCCTGTCGTTCTTCGACCTGCTGTTTTCCGCGGCAATTCTGGGGTGCTTTATTCCGGTGTACAACAGCTTCTCCGCCCGTGAGGATCGAGATGCTGCCGCACGCGAGGCTGACGTCTTCGCCTGCATATTCTTCAACTTCATATTGCTGCTGACAGGCGTTCTTTCCATTCTCGGCATCCTCTTTGCCCCGCAGATCATCTCTCTCGTTACGCCGGGCTTGGACGAAAAAACGGCAGCACTCGCCGCACAGCTGCTCCGGATCCTGTTTCCGATGACCATATTCACGGGAGCCGCCTATACGCTCGTCGGCATTTTGCAGTCCAAGGAGCATTTTCTGCTTCCGTCCATGATCTCTGCCATCTCCAATGCCGGTGTCATCCTCTATTTCCTGTTTTTCAACGACCGACTTGGTACGTGGAGCATCTACGGCCTTGCCGCAGCGTATCTTGCGGCGTGGGCGCTGCAATTTCTGACACTTCTCGTCCCGCTCCTGCAAATGCGCTTTCCTCTGCGGCCGATGCTCAATCTGCGCAACCCCGCACTGCGCCGCGCACTGCGCATGACACCTCCGATCATGATCGGCTCGTGGCTTGCACCGATCGGAATGCTGACGGGCACGCACTTTTCCGCAATGCTGGCCGCCCCCGGCTCCGTCACGATCTTTGAATACGCCGTCAATATCAATACCATAATCACAGGCATTCTGACCTACGGCATCTGCAACTTCACGTTTCCGCGCTTAGCGCGCCTCAACACCTGCGGGAACGAGGATGCGTTTGCCGCAACCGCACGCACGGGCCTTCTTTGTGCGCTTGCAACCGTGCTTCCCATCATGACTGCCGTACTCGTACTGTCTGAGGAGGGCACCGCCATCCTCTATCTGCGCGGCGCCTTCACGGTGGAGGATACGCAAAATACCGCCGCCGCGCTCCGCTATCTTGCGCCCGGTATGCCCGCATTCTGTCTGACGGAGATCCTCTCACGCATCATGTATGCCCGGATGTCCACACGCACGCCGATGACCGCCGCTTTATGCGGCGCCGCCGTCAACGTCGTATCCACCGCGCTTCTTGTCCGCTTCTGTGCAGATACACTCGGTGTCGGTGCAGTCGCACTCGGAAATACGCTCGGCTTATGGGGCTGTGCAGGCATACTCTTTGCTTCTCTGCTCCGCTCCGCCCCCGCCGTCTGCAGCAAGGCCTTCTTTGTGAATCTGCTCAAGTGTGCGATGCTCACCGTGCTCTGCTTCGCTCTGATGGCCGGCATTTCTGCCCTGCTGACGCCCATTTTGCCGGGCGGCGCCATTCTTGGTGATCTTGCACGCTGTGCCGCAATTTTTCTCCCCGGTGCACTCGTTTATCTCGCCGGTCTGCGCATTCTCCGCATTCGCTTCAGCGCATAACAAAACCATCGGAAAGGATGCTTTCGCCCGTCGAAAGTGAAGGTTCCATCCATGAAACGAAAACAACGCTCGCACCCCTCACTCGAAAAACTATTCGCCGGCAGTCTGATTTTGCCGCTGCTTTACAGGTTCGCACTGTTTTTCTATCAAAAAATGCGGGACAGTGCCGTTGGCAGGTTCTTCTGCGGCTATGAGAAGGAAAACGCTGCCGTAACAACGGGATGGCTGGATGCGCTCCGCCACAGGCTCGACCTATCTCACCGCTTTCTCAGACCGCTGCGGTTTGCCGTCGCAAGACAGTTTGACAACAGTACCCTTCTCAGGCAATGTGAACGCATCGGCGCGCATCTTGCCGGACTCCCGCTCGTTACCTACGGTCTGACCGCACTGTTTTTCAGCCTGTTCTCCGGCATCTCCTTTGCCATTCAGTACGCATTCAGCGTCGCAGCAAAAAATACGCCTCCCGCAATCACATCCCTGATTGTTGCGGCGGCACTCCTGCTCGTCGGTATCTGTCTGGTTGCCTCAGGCTCCACCCTTGCAGATGCCCTGCGCAAAAGCCGTCTTACATCGTTCCTTCTGTTCCGGATATGCGGCGCAAACGAGGAATATTTTCGCACTCTGCCGAAAACGCAAGGCAAAATCCTGCTCCCCGCACTCATCGGCTCAACCCTCGGCCTTCTGACGCTACTCATCTCCCCCACGTATATCCTGCTCGGTCTTGTAGGGCTTATATTGGCGCTGCTGATCTACAAGATCCCGGAGGCAGGCGTCACCGCCGTGCTTTTTGCAGCTCCGCTGCTTCCGACCATGGTGCTGGTCGTCGTCATGATGTATCTGCTGCTTTGCTTCTTTATTAAGTATCTGAGAGGCAAGCGCGTCATTCGCATGGAGTGGATCGACATCACGGTTCTGTGCTTTTCCACCGTATTCTTCTTTGCCGGCTTTGTTTCTGCGGATCCCGCAAGCTCGGTTTTCCCCACGCTCGTGTATCTGTGCTTTATCGGCGGATACTTTCTCGTCGTCAATCTCATCCGCTCCACGAAATGGGTTGGCCGCTGCTATCTGGCCGTACTGTCTTCCGCCGTTCTCGTTGCGCTGTACGGTGTCTATCAGAATTTCTTTACCACCGCAGATACCACCTGGCAGGATACGCAGATGTTCAGTGACATTGCCGGACGCGTCGTTTCCACACTTGAAAACCCCAACGTGCTGGCGGAATATCTTATCATGATCCTCCCCCTCGCCGTCGCCGGATTCTTTACTGCAAAATCGGTTTCCGCACGTCTTCTGTATCTGTTTGCAGGCGGTATCCTCGGTGCGTGTCTTATCTTCACATGGTCGCGCGGTGCATGGCTCGGCATCCTGCTCGCCATGGTGCTCTTCATGCTGATATACTCCAAAAAAACGCTCGTCGTCGGCTTCTTCGGCATATTGGCAATCCCGTTTCTGCCATTCGTTCTTCCGCAATCCATTCTCAATCGATTCATGTCCATCGGTAATCTCGGTGATACCTCCACCTCCTACCGTGTCCACATTTGGGAAGGCACCGTGTCCCTGCTGCGCGATCATTTCCTTGGCGGCATCGGTATCGGAGGAGAGGTCTTCAGCATGGTCTACCCGAAATACGCGCTGTCCGGCATTGAAAACGCCCCCCACAGCCACAATCTGTATCTGCAAATTCTCGTCGAAACCGGAATCCTCGGCCTGATCCTGTTCCTCGTCTTTCTCATTGTATTCGTACGGCACAATCTTACGTTCTGCACGAAGCCGCTTCCCGTCGCTCCCCGCACGTTCAACGCGGCACTTTTCTGCGGTATTCTCGCAGTGCTCGCACAGGGCATGACAGACTACGTATGGTACAATTATCGCGTATTTCTGATGTTCTGGCTTCTCATCGGATTGACCGTT
>JAGBZV010000080.1 GCA_017628075.1 Clostridia bacterium | reverse complement strand
TCGTTTGTATTCTCCTTGGAGGCTTTTTCTATAAGAAATACCGCACAACCCTTACGTTCTTTGCTGCGTTTGCGGTATTTTGTGGGATGCTGGCAGTTGGAATTTCTGTACATAACGAGCTTGTGCGTGAGGATGTTATTCTGACCTATTCCGTATATAAGAAAAACGACGTCGTTACGCTGATCAGTGATGGCTGCTCGGTCCTCATTGATGATTCCGACGGTGCATATACCTCTGCTTCTGCCGGATGGGAGCAGCTCTCGGCACAGAATCAAACGGAGATCGACGTATATATGCTTACGCATTATCACGACCGACATGCGGTTACACTTTCGAAGATGCTTCATGATACCATCATAAGACAGCTTTTGATCCCGGAGCCGCAGACGGACGATGAGCTTCGCATTGCAGAGAAGCTTTCCGACATTGCAGGAAATGCCGGTGTTAAGGTTCAGCGATACCGTGCAGGATCCGATATGCTGACGATTGGATTTGCAGAGATCGCACCGCTTCCTCGTGTGTATCTGGATCGCTCCACGCAGCCTGTGATCGGCTGGACGCTTTATGCACATGGGCAGACGCTTTTGCTCTTGGGCGGCGGCGCAGCGGAGGCGGAGGACACGGTATTTACCAATCAAAGAGATACCGCACTCCTGCGTGCGAATACGATTCTTTTTGGGATACATGGCCCAAAATACAAGAACACGGTTACTCCGCTTCTGCAGCAATGCGCTGCGCTTGAACGCCTTGTGCTTGCTTCAGAGGAGCTTTCTGTCTTCTGTGATGGGATGGATCTGGACATCGAACCGCTCGTGCTTTCTGACGGAGATTCTGCTCAAATCCGTATCCGATGCGAAAAAAATTGTTCTGTACACGGCAACTGATGCCTTAAAAAGCCAAAATCTGTATAAATGCCCGGCCTTCGGTCAAACTATGGAATAAGTAGGATTGCGCGCAGCGCACCTCAGATTTCCTGTGTGACCGGAGGCCTTTTATGTTATATGCAAACAGAGAACCAAGGATCTGTAAAAAGCCGTATCGCACGGTGCGCACCGTGCGTCGTCTGTGCGCCGTACTGCGCTCCGGGCGGTGTCCTGGGTGGATGCAGAACGCACACGATCTGCTGATCCGGGCGTGTGAGGATGTTCTTGCCGAGCTTTCCTGTGCAGATTCCGTTTCTCATATCAAATGTAAAAACGGAGCTTGGATACCACATGCAGTATCTTTTTCTGAAAGTGTCGTATGCAACGCCGACGAAGAAGCCTTAATATCTGCGCTGAAAGCATTTGGGCCGGATGAGAAATTTCTCCGTACGCTTCCGGCAATGCGCTCTGCACACGCACTGTGCGAGCTTTATACCGTATACAAGAATCAGAGTGGGACCGAGCAGATCGGTCAATGGCTCGATCAGCTCAGATACGCACAGAACATGGATTGGGGAATGGTGCATGATGCGGCTTCCTGCGTTGAGCATACGCTCATGCAGGATCCTGGCGGTGATTTCGGCAGATGTGACGAGGAAAGCCGCGCTCTTTACCGTGAGGCAGTTCACCGTCTTGCAAGGAAGCAGCATATCACGGAGGAGGAATGTGCAAGGCAGATTCTTCATGTGGCAATGAGCTCTGAGGAGCCTCGTATGCGGCATCTGTCGGCGCATTTGTTTCCGCGCGTGAGTGGAGGTCGCGGAGCCGCAGTTTTTCTTGTGATTTGGCTTTGCGCGCTGCTTTGTGCAGGCTGTGCAGTATGGGCGCTGTATGCACAGTGGCGGTTTTATGCACTGATACTCGGAGCGGTCATGGTTCTTCCGTTTTACGCCCTGATGCGTGTGATTGCTGACAGAATCGGTGCTCATCTTGCGAAGCGAGTGCTTTGTGCGCTTCCGCGCTACAGCGTGACTGCAGATACTGTACCGGAAGAGGGTGCGTGTCTGACGGTCATCACAGCTCTGCTGCATGGAGGAGAGAATGATTACACGCTTGCCGCGGCCATCGGTGATTACGCGCAGAGAAATCGCGGCAAAAATCTGTATTTCGGTCTTCTGTGTGATCTTCCGCGCTCTGACGCTGCGCACACGGCCGAGGATGACAGGATTCTAAGTGCAATGCAGACGCACATAGATGCCCTGAACAGGACGCATAGCGCACGCGTTTGCCTTTTCATACGGCGCCGTGAGTACGCCCCGGGTGAGGATTGCTATATGGGCTGGGAGCGAAAGCGAGGAGCGGTGCTTGCGCTTGCAAGGCTTATGAGAGGCATGGGGCGTGATTCGTTCCTATGTGCATCCGTGCCGAAGGGGATGCCGAGAATACAATATCTGTGTACGCTGGACGAGGACACGCAGCTTCCGCCCGATGCTTTGTATCCGCTGATCGGAGCGATGCTGCATCCGCACAACAAACCCATTATTGAAGGCGGTGCGGTTGTTTCGGGATGTGCTGTTTTACAGCCTGCAGTCAGCACGACACTTGGTGGGGCCGCTGCAACGCACTTTACGATGATATGTGCGTCGGGTGGCGGACTGGATCCGTACAGCAGGCTTTGCCGCGACGGTGAGGCGGTACTCTGGGGAGAAGGGAGCTTCTGCGGAAAGGGAATCCTTGACATTGACGCTTATCTCGCGGTTCTGGATGGCGCATTTCCGGACGGTGTTGTATTGTCGCACGATTTTCTTGAGGGTGCGCGGCTTGGATGCCGGAATATTCCGTCGGTTACGTTTCCGGATGCGGTACCGACACGTCCGGGGGCATATTTTGCGCGGCAGAGCCGTTGGGTGCGCGGTGACGTTCAAGCGCTTTGCTTCGCCGGCAGATATCATCGTACGGCAGATGGATCAAAGATCAAAAATCCGATTTCTCTTTGTTCTAAATTTCGCGTCATTGACCACTTTGTGAAT
Source organism: Clostridia bacterium (assembly GCA_017628075.1). Classification (GTDB taxonomy): domain Bacteria; phylum Bacillota; class Clostridia; order Oscillospirales; family CAG-272; genus RGIG3925. The sequence continues at coordinate 390 of JAGBZV010000080.1, read as the reverse complement.
ACGCTGGTTCCTCCGGCAATTCTGCGAGGTGCGATATTGCTCGCATTTCTTCCCGTTTTTGATCCGCCTGGCATGGCTTTTTTATGGGTATGTCTGTTCTCGTCACGGTTGTTTGACGTGCTCTCTGTTTTGCTTCGCCCTGCATCGTACGTATCGCTGTTCAGACATTTTCACGGTGCGGCGCTGTCAACGCTCTCACGTACCCTGCAGTATTTTGTGTTCCGTATCGCATTTTGCGCACAGGAAGCCTACGTCAATGCGCGTGCCGTTTTTACCGCGCTTCTTCGTTTGTTTATAACGAAACGGCATTTGCTTGAATGGGTAACCGCGGGTGAGGGAGAAGGCAGGGGAAATCGGATGCGGGATATCCTCACCGCACAGCTTCCGTCG
>JAGBZV010000079.1 GCA_017628075.1 Clostridia bacterium | reverse complement strand
GGAGGAGTTCGGTGTGCGGATCGCAGCCGCCTCCATGCTCTGCTGTCTTGGTGAGCACGCACACTGCCTTGCAGAGCACGATGCCGTTGCCAAAATTGCTGCCCTGCACGTGCCGCGTGCCGCGCGAGAAAAATAACGTCGGGTTACACCCGGGAAAGGAAGTCCGCAGTGTCTGAAAACAACGAACGGCTGGAGCAATGCCGGCTTGCCTGTGCCGAATGTCAGGCGTGTACGCTCGGTGCATCAAGGACACATTCCGTCTTTGGCGCAGGCTCTCCGAGCGCCCGTCTTATGTTCGTCGGAGAAGCGCCGGGTGAGCGGGAGGATGCAACCGGCATCCCCTTCGTCGGTGCCGCAGGCCAGCTCCTTGACCGCTACCTCTTTGAGGTCGGCATTCCGCGCAGCGACGTCTACATAGCCAATATTCTGAAGTGCCGTCCGCCGCACAACCGCGATCCTCTGCCCGAAGAGCAGGATGCCTGCATCTCGTTTCTGCGCACGCAGGTCCGCATCATCCGCCCAAGGCTGATCGTGTGTCTTGGCCGCATCTCCGCACAAAAGCTGATCAAGCCGGATTTCCGCATCACCCGCGAGCACGGTGTTTGGTTTTCCCGCGGCACGTTCGATATGTGCGCCGTCTACCATCCCTCTGCCCTTCTTCGCGATCCCTCCAAGCGTGAGGATATGCTTGAGGATATGTATGCCATCGCAGAACGCTTGCGCGCCGCATCTCAGTAATACGCTACCCCGAAAGGAATTCCTCATATGACCGTATCCTTCGCCGTCGCGGCGAAAGCCGTGATCTCTCTGCTGATTCTCATGCTCATCGGCTTTTACGCCGCAAAAACGGGCATCATCGACGAGCCGATGTCCAAAAAGCTGTCTCGCCTGACCGTCAACGTCGCACAGCCGTTCATGCTGTTCAATGCGCTTGTCAACGTGGAATATACCCCCGACAATCTGCGCTCCGGTCTGTCGATCCTCGGCATCGCGCTGCTCTCGCACGCCGTGCTTGCGCTGTTTGCCTTTTTGTCGGCACACTACGTCCGCCGCGACAAAACGGAGCGCATCCTGACCGAATACAGCCTCACCTTCGTCAACGCGGGTTTTATGGGATTTCCGCTTCTTCAAGCGATGTTTGGTGACCTCGGTCTGTTCTGGGGCGCGTTTTACGTCGTCGCCTTCAATCTCTCCGTGTGGTCCTACGGCATGACCGTGCTTGCGCGCGGAAGGGATCCGCATACGCCGGGTGAGAAAATCCGCATCAATCCGCTGAAAATGGTCCTCAACCACGGCACGACACCGTGTCTGATCGGCTTTTTGTTCTTCGTTCTGCAGATCGATCTCCCCGCCCCTGCCGCCGCTGCCGTCGGCTATATGAACAATATCTGCACCCCCATCGTCCTTCTTGTCATCGGTGCCAATCTGTCGCGCCTTCCGCTGAAGGAGCTCTTCTGCGACGCACAGCTATACATCTTCTCCGCACTGCGCCTGCTTGCCGCGCCGTGTCTGATTGCCCTTCTTTATCACCTGTGCGGAATGAGCGACGATTTCGTGATCTTCTTCACCATTATGGCAAGCCTGCCAACGGCCGCTGTCACCGCAATGTTTGCAGAGATCTACGATATGCGCCCCGATTACGCATCCAAGGCCGTCGGAATGTCCACGGCACTGTCCATGTTCACCATCCCCGTATCGGTGCTCCTTTGCAATTGGATCATCGGACTGTAAGCAGCAAGCATAACAAACGATCCCCACTCGCGAATGCGAGTGGGGATCGGTATTTTTCCAGTTACGAGCCCTCGTACTCACCCAGAATCTCCGGGATCCTGCGCTCGATTTCGTCAGTACGCAGACGGTCCTCCGCATACGCGCGGCGGAGCAGCTCTCCGGGGATAAACGGATCGTATTTCTCAAAAACGGGCATCTCCGTTCCGCCAACCAAAGACAGCCGGTCAATTCCCTCTCTGCGGATATGCGCGTCCAAGCCGCGGATAAAGGCGTAATCGGATACACCGTCATCCATTTTGAAGGTGATATAGTAACAGCCCTCATATTCAACGCTTGTGATCTTATATTCCTTTGCGTGCCGCACGATATATTTGCGCAGCGTGCGGAAGGAGCGCGTCCCAAGCCACGGAAACAGGCACCACGTCATGCCGCCAAGCGAGATCAGCGAATGCTGAGCCATGCCGGCGTTGCGCGCCGCGTGCCGTGCAGCCTCCAGCCGCTGCCGTGCGTTCGGCTTGAGATACGGATACTCCTTCGTGCCGCAAAGCACCTCCCGCATCTTCTCTGCGATCCGCGTGTGAACCTCTCCGTAATCACCCGGCCAGGAGATTTCCATCTTTCCCTTGACACCGCGCACGTAAACGAGCTTTCGCGCAAGATCAAGCTCCTCTACCTCCCAGACGCGGCCTGCAAGTGCAAAGCGGTCACCGACGGGAGGAGGCGAAGTGATGGTACCGATCTCATCGGATTCGCACCGCACGGAATACTCTACGTCCTGGTCCTTGAATACCGCATAAAACCGAAAATTGTTCGTCAGCTTTTCGCCCTTCAAACCGACAATCAGCGTTTTCTCCTCGGTCATTTCCAAAAATTCGCCGCGAATCATGGAGATCATAAGTTGTCGGTAATCCTCCCCCGAGGTATGCGCAAAGGGCGGCAAAGACAGCACGCGCCCCGCGAGCGCTGCAGGCGTCAGCTCACCGCTTGCGGCGAGAATGCTTAACGTCTGCTGAAACAGCAGCGAAAACGGCATCCGTTTGATTTGGGGCGGCTCAATGAATTGCTCCTCCAGATACAGCTGCACCACAGCAATACCACGAATAAGCTCCCACGGGATCCGTTGGGGGAGAGGTGTGTCCGGCGTCGGATTTTCCTCTCTGTAAACCATCATCATTTCCGGCGGCGCACCGCGTCTGCCGGAGCGGCCGAGCCTTTGCAGCAGCGAGGAAACCGTATACGGAGAGCCCGACTGCACAACGCGCTCCAGCCTTCCGATATCAATGCCCAGCTCCAGCGTGACCGTTGCACAGGTGACCGCGTGTACCTCATCGTCCTTCATCTTTGCTTCAGCCTCCTCACGGATGGAGGCCGACAGATTGCCGTGATGGATCAGGAAAATATCGGGATCTCCCCGATGCTCTGCGATCTGCCGCATCGTTGCGGTAACGTATTCCGTTTCCTCACGCGAATTGGAAAAGATCAGACACTTTTTATCCTTAACGCAGTCGTACATATATTCAAATCCGGCATCCAGAATCGCACGTGGCCCTGCTGCCACGGGATTTTTCATGGCATCCTCCGTCTGATGATCCCGGTCGTCCTGAATATAGAAATGCTCCATGCCAAGCCGGAAGCGACTATGCTGACCGTCTACGACAGGCGCATCGGTCTCACGTCCGCTTCCGCCGCTCAGCCACTCCACCGCAACGGACAAATCACCGACGGTAGCAGACAGCCCTACGCGCCGCGGATGGTGCCCGATCAGACGGCCGATACGGCAAAGCTGGCAGATGATCTGGTTTCCCCGATCCGTCCCCGTCAGCGTATGGATCTCGTCAATGACGATATAGCGCAGATCGGAAAACAGACGGATACTATCGTTGGATCGGTTCATGAGCATGGATTCCAAGGATTCCGGCGTGATCTGCAGAATACCGCGCGGATCACGGAGCAGCTTTGTCTTATGTGAGGCGGAAACGTCGCCGTGCCAATGTGTAACCGGGATACCGGACGCCTCCAAAAGCTCCTCCATGCGGTAAAACTGATCGTTGATCAGACTTTTCAGCGGCGCAATATACAATACACCCACAGACTGCGGCGGCTCCTCCCATAATTGGGACAGAATCGGAAAAAACGCCGCCTCCGTCTTTCCCGATGCGGTGGAGGAGGTAATCAGCAGGTTATGATCGGTCTCAAAGAGCACCTTGGCCGCGGCAAGCTGAACACCGCGCAGCGCCGCCCAATGATTCCGGTATATAAAATCCTGAATGAAAGGAGCAAAACGGTAAAACAGTGCATCCGCCGACGCCATTTCCTCCGCATACATATTTTGTGAATCCTGCATGATGTACCTCCCCGTTTTTTCGTTTTCCGCAAAATCGGAATTTCTTTTCTATGAAAATTATACCATCTGATGCGCAAATTGTCAAGACGCATCACAGCGTCCCATCCCATAAACGAAAGGTTCTGTAATACATATCGCGGCATACGCAAATATGCATTACAAAACCGCAAAAAACCAAAATGCCCATCCACAGTTTCCTGTGAATGGGCAATTCCTTTGGCACTCGTGTCCGAAAAAGAACTGGGCAAAAACCGAGGATTTTCTTTATTTTTTCTTTTCGTATCCATAACATTCGCCATTTAAATCAATATGCTCAATATGAGATTTGAAATCTTGCTCACACGCATCTTCAGAATAGTTAACGCAATGAACACATTTCTCCGCAATGACTTTTTTGAGTTTTTCTTCATATTCCCATCTGCGAAGAATGGATGCCTCTGCTTCTTTGACAAGGCGAATGTTGGAGGGATTCCAATATTGTTTTTCCGTCTTTAAATCTTCTTCAATATAAAACGGAGCAACACAACCTTCCTCAATTAAAAACTCTAATTCCACAAAAGAATGATAGTTTCCGTTAAGAAATTCAATGAAGTCCTTTATGTTATTTATTCCATTGGGAAATTTACAATACTGAACATTGTTGATTAAAGCAACATTTAATTTTTTCACAAAATTACTCCTTATTTTTCATAGTGTTTATAGAAGAAACAAGCATCCTGCGAATAGAGCCGCAATCGTGCAACAATACCTTTGCAATCTCATCATTTAAAATGTCCGCTTTAAGCATAAGTTCAAGCCAATATTCTGTTTCATAACACTCTTTGAGTGATATTTGTAATTTAGAAACAAAATCAGGTTTACTATGAGCGTAATTCGCCTCACGAATATTTGCACCAATACTTGTAGCCGACCTTTCAAGTTGGTTAACGATAGAATAATGACCTTTAATACCATCACAAAGTTTTAAAATCTTTACGGCAAAATCCATAGATGCAACTGCAAGTTTACTTTCAGCCATAGTAACCACCTCATTTCTGGAAATATTATAACATAAACGCTTAAACAATGCAAGTAGAGTGAAATCGTGCTACGCACGGTGAAATCAAAGGC
>JAGBZV010000078.1 GCA_017628075.1 Clostridia bacterium | reverse complement strand
TTCCGCGCGGGGAATCATGTTTTCCATAATAAATGTTTCCTTTCCTTGTGGTTATACCGAATGTATGGTCCCATCTTTTTTCTGAACAAAGCAGGATTGCTACATTTCACCCATTGAAGTTATAATACCATTTTTTTCATGAATTGTCAAGTCCTTTTAGAAAATTTCAAGGAGCAGCAGCAAACGGGATTTGGGAAGCTGTCTGCGGACGATCAAGACTTTTATTCGTGATTCAAAATTGAATATGAAAATGCAGCGTCATGGCGGGATTCATGCTTTTGTGTGATATTTTTTTGAAGAATCGCCTTCCATTTTTCATTATATAAATAATATTGAATTTTTTTCCATAATATCTTGCAAAATCCAATAAAATATAGTATAATATATTTGTGGACGCCAATTGCCATCCAAGATACAGCAGATGGACATCTGGCATCGTGATCAATCTATTATTACGGAGGACTTTCAGTCATGAAAAAAACAATTTCCCTCGTCCTGCTCGCGACTCTTATGGTATTCGCGTGCATCCTCACCTCCTGCTCCGGCGGCACTAAGATCGTCGTTGGTACGGGCGGACCTACCGGCACCTATTACGCATACACCTCTGCTGTCGGTAAGGTTCTTGGCGAACAGACCGGCATGACCTTCAACGTTGTTTCCACCGGCGGCTCTGCAGCAAACCTTAAGGGTATCCGCGATGGCGACTACAAGATGGCAATCGTTCAGAACGATACGATGATCAACGCGTATAACAACCTTGATCCCGATAATTTCGATGCCGCTATTACGAACTTCTCTGTTCTCGGTGAAGTTTACTCCGAGGTAATTCAGATCGTTGTCAGAGCGGATCTCAAGGATTCTGTCAATTCTCTTGCAGATCTCAAGGGACTTCGCGTTTCCGTAGGCGATGCTGGTTCGGGCGTTTACAACAACGCAAAGGAGCTTCTCGCAGCTTACAACATCGATATCGACAAGGATATCACCCAGAACAACCTCTCCGTCGGCGAATCTGCAAACGCAATGAAGGACGGCAATCTCGATGCGTTCTTCTTCACCTCCGGCGCTCCCACTACCGCAATTACCGAGCTTATCACCGCTATGGACATTTTCCTGCTCTCCATCGATGAGGACGTCATGAACTCCTTTATCGCATCCCATAAGATCGACGGCAAGTATGAGGTCTACAGCGTTATGGATATCACCAACGCACAGTACTCCTGCATTCCCGAGGATGCTCCCGTCCGCACCATCGGTGTTACTGCTACCTTTATCGTATCCAACACCCTCTCCGAGGAGGAGGTTTACAACATGACCAAGGCTCTGTGGGAAGGCAAGGATAAAATTGCAACGGGCCACGTCATTGCAAAGTCCATGGATATCAACAACGCAACCATTACACTCGGCAACGTCCCGGTTCATCCCGGCGCTGCTAAGTACTCCAACGAAGTCGCAGGAAAATAATCGTACAAACCGGACTCTCATGGTTCTTTTCCGATACCCCGTGTGTCCGACACACGGGGTATCGGTCCATTTTATCAGTCTATATTCGGAGGATTCCATTGAAACATTCAAAGCCCCACATCACCGCACCTGCCGCAGAGAAATCCGCAGAGCAGATCATGCGTGAGCTTGACAGGGACAGCACGAACCGTATTCTGACCGGTTGGCGCAAAATCGTGGTTCGCTGCATATACATCGCATACGCAGTTTTCATGCTTGTCAATGCACTCCTGATCTCTAACGCTACCCCCTATACGAGGCTTCCTCTTTTCCTTGGTTTGACACTCGCTGTCGGATATCTGAAGTATCCGTTCAATAAACGGGATCAGCAAAAGGAAAACTATATTCCCTGGTATGATATTCTCTGTGCCGTAGCTTCCCTACTTACGTACGGCTATTACGTCGTATTTCAGCAAAAGATCATTTTTATGGCAAACGTCATCGGCACAACGGAGATCATAGTCGGTATTATCGGTATTCTGCTTCTCGTCGAGCTTTGCCGCCGCGCCATCGGTATTCCGATCCTTTGTGTGGCGGCTGCCTTTGCTGTTTACGGTGTCTATTTCCTTGTAGACATCAATGCGGTTACCGCTCTGCGCAACTTCATTTTTAACCTTTTTTACAGCATGGGGACGGGGATTTTCTCTTCTCCAATCAACGTCTGCTCCTCGTTTATTATTCTGTTTATCATCCTCGGCTCCTTCCTGGAGAAGACCAATATCGGTACGTTCTTTGTAGACCTTGCAAATTCCATTGCCGGATCACAGATCGGCGGTCCCGCAAAGGTCGCTGTAATTTCCTCTGCTCTTGAGGGTATGTATTCCGGCTCCTCTGTTGCAAACACAGTAGGCTCCGGCTCTGTCACAATCCCTACGATGAAGCGCACGGGGTACAAGCCCGAATTTGCTGCAGCCGTGGAAGCTGCTGCTTCAACCGGCGGACAGATCATGCCTCCCATCATGGGTGCGGCGGCGTTCCTGATGTCAGAAATTACCGGATATAAGTACTTCTCAATCGTTATTGCCGCAATTCTGCCTGCCCTGCTCTACTTCACAGGAATCTTTATGATGGTTCATTTCGAAGGAAAGCGTCTTGGTCTGAAGGGACTTCCCAAGGAAACGCTCCCCAATTTCTTCAAGCTACTCCTGTCAAACGGCTATATGCTTCTGCCGATCGCCGTTCTCATCATTTGCATGAACCATTTTACTGCAGGCATGTCCGCTTGCTATGCGATCCTGTTTGCAATGATCGTTGCACTCATTGACCGTACAGCACTCAAGCGCATCTTTACCGGAAAAATGAACGGCGTGCGCGATATCGTTTCCGTACTGCTTCCGCTCGTTCCTCTGGCGGCACTCCTGCTCACAAGCGAGGTTTTGGATATCAACAGAGGCATCTCCGTCTTTGCTTCAATGCTCATTGCAGTACTGTGCTCTTTCTTCACAAAGGAAGCGATCCTGACGCCCAACGTTCTTCTTGATAGTCTTGAGGGCGGTACCAACAACTCCATCGGCGTTTCAACCGCCTGCGGTATTGCCGGTATCATTTCCGGCGTCGTAACCATGACCGCTCTCGGCTCAACGCTGATCAGTGTCATTGTGCCTCTTGCTGAAAAGGGCACGCTCCTCGCACTTTTCTTGACTATGATCTGCTGTATCGTTCTTGGAATGGGTGTTCCGACAACAGCAAACTACGTTATTATGGCAACCATTACGGCACCGATTCTCATTGAAATGGGAATCCCTCTGCTTGCCGCGCATATGTTTGTGTTCTATTTTGGTATCGTTGCAGATATTACACCGCCCGTTGCGCTTGCCGCTTACGCCGGCTCTGCAATCGCAAAGTCCAATCCGCTGATAACCGGAGTCCAGGCGACCAAGCTTGCCATTACAGCCTTTATCGTTCCCTATATCTTTGCGTATAGCCCGACCATGCTGCTCGTCATAGAAGGATATGAACCGACCATTATCCAAATTATTTCGATCTTTTTGACGTCTCTGATCGGTATCTATGCAATTTCCTCCGGAATGGAAGGATATATGCACCATCATACGTCTATCTGGCAGAGAATTCTTCTCATCGGCGCCGGTCTGTGTATGATCATTCCGGAAACGATTACAGACTTTATCGGTTTGGCTCTGATTATCGTCGTAGTTCTCTTTCAGTATGTATTTGAGAATAAAAAGTCGGCAGCACTTCCCGCAGAGCATACGCCCTCCGAGGAGATCGCCGCTGCTGCATCGGATTCCGCATCCGATTGATTCCTTCTGATACGTACTTTCACCACAAAAATTTTAAGGGTTGTCGCAAGTTGAAAACTTGCAACAACCCAGGGTCACGAAGGGACCCGAATTTCCCGGTTTTCAAGCGAAAATCGCATGAAAATGCACCTCCACTGAGGTGCAAGGAAAACTTCTGTTGGGCTGGGGCACGTAAGTGCAACAGCCCGTTCTTGTGCTTAATATATATTAACCTCTGTAATAAGTAAATCTCCTGCAAGCGGCCAAAATCAGCCGATGCAGGAGATTTATTTCATATAGTCTCAGCTTATGCTTCGTAATTGTAGCCCATCTGCAGCGCACGCAGATTGACCTCAAGGAGGTTTGCGCGCTTAGCAGATACTACCTTTGCAAGAGCGCTCTCCATTTCATCAAAGGAGATGCAGCCGGCTTCACGAATCATCTTACCAACCATGATCATGTTGGCAAGCGTGGGAATTCCCGCATCGTTTGCCAGCTTTGTTGCAGGAATGTAATACGCATCCACGTCGTCACGCTTGACCTTACGTTCGATCAGCGTGGAATCAATGATGATCTTTGCGCCGGGAACACACGCATCCTCGTACTTATCAAGAGATGGCAGGTTCATTGCCATGAGCACGTCGGGCGCGGATACGATCGGAGAACCAACCGGATCGTCGGAGAGAATGACAGAGCAATTCGCGGTACCGCCGCGCATTTCAGGGCCGTAGGAGGGGAGCCAGGAAACCTCCTTGCCCTCAAACAGACCTTTATACGCAATGAACTTACCGGCAAACAAAACACCCTGTCCGCCGAAGCCGGCAATCAGAATCTGAGTCAACATCGCAATCAGCCCTCCTTGCCTTCGTTTTCAGCAATCGCAGTCTTGTCCTTGTAGACACCAAGCGGATAGTACGGAATCATATTGGTTTCAACCCATTCCAAAGCCTTGGAGGGGGTCATGCCCCAGTTGGTGGGACACGTGGAAACGACCTCGATGAGAGAGAAGCCCTTCCCTTCAACCTGGTTGCGGAACGCCTTGAGAATGGCCTTCTTCGCAGCACGGACATTCTTGACGTTGTTAACGGCAACTCGCTCAATATATTCCGGTCCCTCAAGCGTGGACAGCATTTCACTGACGCGGATCGGATAACCCGCAGTAGTAACGTCGCGGCCATACGGAGAAGTCTGCGTAACCTGGCCCGGGAGCGAGGTCGGAGCCATCTGTCCGCCCGTCATACCGTAAATTGCGTTGTTTACGAAGATAATCGTAATGTTTTCATTTCTTGTTGCAGCGTGTACGGTTTCTGCCATACCAATGGAGGCAAGGTCACCGTCACCCTGATAGGTGAAGATGATATTTTCAGGCATGCAGCGCTTCAGACCGGTTGCAACTGCGGGAGCTCGTCCGTGTGCAGCCTCAACCATATCGCATGCAAAATAGTCATATGCCATGACAGAACAGCCAACGGGAGCGACACCGACCGTCTTGCCGATGATGCCGAGCTCATCAATGGCCTCAGCCACCAAACGATGGATAATACCGTGCGTACAGCCGGGACAGTAATGCAGCGGAGCATCTGTCAATGCTTTCGGTTTTTCAAACACGATCATTATAATTTACCTCCTTATTGTATTAAAGCTGGATCAGCTCGTCAAGCTTTGCGAGCACTTCTTCGGGGGACGGAATCATACCGCCGGCACGGTTGCACAGAAGCACGGGCTTCTTGCAGGAGGAAGCAAGCTTAACGTCCTCAATCATCTGGCCCATGGAAAGCTCCACGGAAAGGAAGCCACGGACCTGCTCAGCCGCACGTGCGATGGTATCAGTCGGGAACGGCCACAGCGTGATCGGACGAATCAGACCAACCTTGATGCCCTTCTTTCTTGCGGCAATGACCGCATTCTTGGAAATACGAGCCGCAATACCGAAAGCTACGATACAGTATTCCGCATCCTCCATCATGAAGGACTCCACCATAACCTCGTTTTCCTCGATCTGCTTGTAGCGCTCAAAGCGTTCAAAGTTTGTCTTCTCAAGCTGATCAGGCTTCAGATACAGAGAGTTGACGATGTTGTGCTGTCTTTGTCCCTTCGTACCGTTAACAGCCCACGGCTTCTCGACCGGTGTTACGTCCGGTTCAGGAATCTCGACGGGCTCCATCATCTGACCGAGCGTACCGTCTGCAAGAAGCATAGCCGGAACGCGATATTTATCGGAAAGGTCAAATGCACGAACGGTAAGATCTGCCATTTCCTGCACGGATGCAGGAGCAAGCACGATCAGTCTGTAGTCACCGTGTCCGCCGCCCTTCGTTGCCTGGAAATAGTCAGACTGGGAGGGCTGAATACCGCCAAGACCGGGACCGCCGCGCTGCACGTTGACGATCAGCGCAGGAAGATCTGCACCTGCGATATAAGAGATACCCTCCTGCTTCAGGGAAACGCCGGGAGAGGAGGAGGAGGTCATAACGCGGAAGCCCGCGCCTGCAACACCGTATACCATGTTAATAGCCGCAACTTCGCTTTCTGCCTGCAAAAACGTACCGCCAATCTTGGGCATACGCTTCGCCATGTAAGCAGCAATTTCCGTCTGAGGCGTGATGGGATATCCAAAGTAATGCATACATCCAGCCTTGATCGCAGCCTCGGCAATTGCTTCGTTGCCCTTCATAAGAACTTTTTCTGCCATTGTTCTATGCTCCTTTCTTACTTTTCAACCGTAATTACACAATCCGGGCACATCGTTGCGCAGAATGCGCATCCGATGCAAGCGGACGCATTGGTCATTTCAGCAGGAGAATGACCCTTTGCGTTGATCTTATCTTTTGCGATAACGAGAATCTTTTTCGGACATGCATCGACACAGAGTCCACAGCCTTTGCACAGATCCGAGAGAAAAGTGACCTTTGCCATAATCAGTTCCTTCCTTTCGTTTTTCGGAAACGGCTAACGCTTACAAAGAGCGCTGCCGGATTATTCGTTGATGTCAAAATACCGTTTCTGCAGCTGTAACGGCATATAGGACGGATCCGCGTCATCCATAAGCAGATCCGAGCGAAAGCACGTTGCGGCAATCTCAAGCCCTGTGATGCGGGACAGCTCCCTGCATTTTTCAAACGTCGCAAGTACGTCCTCCTGAGTTGTTGCCGCACCAAGATTGGAGTTGTTGATAATTGCGGTAAACGGAAGATGTGCTGCTGCCGAGATCTCCTGCATAACCGCCGCAGCCTCCTCCGGAGTGGTTGTCAGCGGTCTGTAGAAATTAACGACGCAGAACATATCGTAATCGTTTTCCTCAAGAATGTACGGAGCGTATCTGCCAAGCGCGTACGCGCCACGGTCATCTCCGCCAACGTCCATAACGGCATACGTATGCGTTTGCTGTACCAACGCATACAGCTCCTGCGGAAGCGCAGGCAGATCGACGTTCGTATTTGCAAACGTCGGAGAAATCAGCGGGATCCCCGCCGCCTCAAGCTCTGCTGCAGAATCCTTGGTACGGAAATACGGATTGACGATATCGAGATCGGCAATGCGCACCGGGCAGCCATCGCGCTTCAGCGAGAGCGCGTAATTCACGGCGATATTCGTCTTACCCGATCCGTAATGGCCGCAGAAAATCGAAATACGCTTTTTACGATACATAAACGGCATCAAAGACACCTCTTTATGTGATTCGATCCGGGATCAGCCGCGGCAGACAAATTCGATCCAACCGAACTTGTCCTCCACCTTGCCCCACTGAATACCGGTCAGCTCGTCATAGAGCTTCTGTGTCAGTGCGCCGATCTCATTTCCGGAAACCTCATATACGCAGCCCTGATATGCAAGATGGCCAATGGGAGATACGACCGCAGCAGTACCGGTGCCCCATGCCTCCTCAAGCGTACCGTTTTCAGCCGCGCCGAACAGCTCGTCAACGGAGAAAAGGCGTTCCTCGACATTGTAGCCCCAGCTGCGCAGAAGCTCAACACAGGACTTTCTTGTGATACCGGGGAGCACGGATCCCGTCAGAGCGGGGGTGATGATCGTGCCATTGATCTTGAACATAACGTTCATGGCACCAACCTCCTCGATATACTTGCGTTCTACACCATCAAGCCACAGAACCTGTGTGTATCCCTTCTCCTCTGCCTTCTTACCGGCACGCAGAGAAGCCGCATAGTTACCGCCGCACTTCGCATAGCCGGTACCGCCGCGCACTGCACGGACGTCCTCAGACTCGATTGCGATCTTGACGGGCTTAATGCCTTCCGCATAGTATGCTCCAACCGGAGAGCAGATCACAACAAACATTGCATTCTTAACGGCATGAACACCCAGATGCGGATCATTGCCGAACAGATACGGACGAAGATACAGAGAGGTACCCTCAGAGTGCGGAACCCAATCCTTCTCCAGCGCGACAAGCGTCTTGAGAATGTCCAGGCACGCCTCCTCATCAATTTCAGGCAGGCAAAGACGCTCTGCGGAATTGTTAAGACGGCGGATATTTTCAAGCGGTCTGAAGAGCGCGATATCACCGTTTGCCTGACGATATGCCTTCATACCTTCAAAGATCTCCGCGCCGTAGTGAAGAACGGTGGATGCGGGATGGATGGGGAAGGGACCGAAGGGTACGATTCTTGCATCGTGCCAGCCTGCTTCCTGTGAGTA
>JAGBZV010000077.1 GCA_017628075.1 Clostridia bacterium | reverse complement strand
TTCAATTTTGCATCACGATGCCTTTTCCATCGGCATCTGCGACGCGGAGAGCATATTCTCAATAAAAACCCCGTACCCTCTCGTCGGATCGGTCACAAGAACGTGCGTCACCGCACCCACGAGCTTTCCGTCCTTTATGATCGGGCTGCCTGACATTCCTTGAATGATACCACCGGTTTTTTCAAGAAGCGCACCGTCGGTAATCTCTATCACAAAATTTTTATTGGATACAGAGCAGGGATCCCCGACGGACACGATACGAATGGTATATTCACGCGGCGGTCCGTCCTCCAGCGTACACAGCACGGACGCCGTCCCGGCAGAGAGCTCCGATGCGCGCCCGATCGGATACGCCTGCCCCGTCGGAATCTGTGTGAACACTCCGGTAACACCGCACGGCGTATTGTTCATCAGAGAGCCCGTGCGTTCTCCGGAAAAGGTCCCGCGCAGCTCGCCCGGTGTTCCGGCGCTGCCCGGAACGATCTGCGCAACGTGCACGCCAAGCGTAACGCCGCGCGCAAGCGGCAGAAGCATCCCCGTCGTACTGTCGCAGATGCCGTGACCGAGCCCGCCGAACACCCCCGTATCCGGATCAATAAACGTTACGGTTCCGATACCGGCCGTCTGATCCCTCGACCAGATCCCCGCACGGAACACCCCGTCCGCCGCACGCACCGCCAGCAGTTTCATCTGCTTCTTCTCCTCCCCGCGCATCACCGTCAATAGCGACTCCCGCCCGGCCGCACCGTCCTCCGAAAACGCCCGCGACAGGGCTGCGGCATCTGCAATCGGGGTACCGTTGAGCGCAACGATCACATCCCCCACGCGCACCCCTGCTTCCTTTGCCGGACAGCAGCCATCACATACGTCCTCAAGGCCAACGACGAGCACACCCTCAAGCCCGCACCGTACGCCAAACAGCATTCCGCCCGGAATCAGCCTTTTGTCATCAATGCGGCGGATCTCAACCGTTTTCAGCGGGATCGCACCGAAGCGCACGGCCGCATATTCCGTGCTGCAAAGTGCCCCTCCCAAGGACTCCTCGTATACCGATATGACGTCCGGATATGCATAATCGACCGCCCCAAGCGTACATATCAAGGCTGCCATAACCGCCATTATTCCGACAAGAAGCCGCGACAGCGGCGTTTCCGCGCACCCGCCGCGCCGATGTTTATTCATTTTCCACATGCAAGCATTCCTTTCCACGCATCCCGCATCCGAGGCGGAGCACGTTCCACGACTCTATTCTCGCCCACCAAGCGGAATTTATGAATGACAATTAGCGGTGTCATCGGTCATTGTGTGACAGAAACGGCAAAATCCGTCTTTTTTGCCGTATTGACACAATCGCGTTTTTGTGGTACACTATTATACAGGATGCAGACACACTGCTTTTCCCAGATCAAAAGCCAATGAACATATACGCCGGACGCTGTGCGCCGGCAGCAGGAGTACGGTATGCATAAAATAATGAAAGAACTGCACGAAAAACGCGTGCAGACCGTGATTGAAAATCTGAAAAAAAACAATATGGACGCTACGTTCGTGGAAACGAAAGCCGATGCACTTTCCGCCCTTGAGTCCCTGCTTCCCGCGGGCTGCACCATCGGTATCGGCGGCTCCGTCACGCTTGAGGAAATCGGTGCGCTCGATCTGTTTCGATCCGGGAAATACCACTTCCTTGACCGATATGAGCCTGCCCTGACACAGGAGCAGATCAAGGACATCTATCGCCGCTCACTCTGCTCGGACGTATACGTCATGAGCACCAACGCGATCACCGAATCAGGTGAGCTTTACAATGTGGACGGCCGCTCAAACCGCGTGGCCGCGCTCCTGTACGGTCCGGACTCCGTAATCATCGTCGCAGGCATCAACAAGATCGTTCCCAGCATCGAGGAAGCAATCCGCCGCCACAAGCGCATTGCCGCACCCGCAAACGCCGCACGCCTGTCGTGCAGCACGCCCTGCGTACAGACGGGAGAATGCATCTCCGTTCACGGTACTGCATCCGGCTCACTCTGTGCAGGCTGTGCCGCCGATTCCCGCATCTGTGCAAACTACGTCGTTTCCGCAAGACAGCGTGAGCGCGGCCGCATCAAGATCATCCTCGTCGGTGAGCCGCTCGGATTCTGAGCACGCATTGCAAAACACGGAGGATACGTCCGATTGCGGACGGAAAACACAAATTTTATAAGAATTCCGCACAATATTTTGCAAAACCTCTTGACATAAAGAATAATCCGTGGTATAATACCATAGTAAAACAAAGAAGAACGATCTCCGTTCTCACCGTCACTGTATTATGTGCCGGTTGATATGCTGTCATACATCCGCGCGCTCGTTCCGTGCGGAGTCAAACAGGTGCGGAGACCGATTGGGTTTTCGCATTTTTTATTTTTTTAATGGAGGTGCTTGGTTATTAGCACAAAAGAGCTGCAGATCAATGAGCAGATCCGCGCAAACGAAGTCCGTCTGATCGGTGCGGACGGCGAGCAGGTCGGTATCGTCAAGCTCGCACAGGCACAGGAATTGGCAGATCAGAAGAATCTTGATCTCGTCATGATTTCCCCGAATGCCGAGCCGCCGGTATGCCGTATTATGGATTACGGCAAATATCGCTTCGAGCGCATCAAGAAGGAAAAGGAAGCACGCAAGAACCAGCAGGTCGTCAAGGTCAAGGAAATTCAGCTTTCCTGCACCATCGACACCCACGACTTTGAAACGCGCGTCAATCACGCGCACCGTTTCCTCGCAGACGGAAACAAGGTCAAGGTTATCGTTCGATTCAAGGGACGCGAGATGAGCCATCTCGACAACGGTCGTGAGGTCATCGCACGGTTTCTCGATGCCTGCTCCGACGCAGGCTCAACCGACAAGAAGCCCACGCTTGAGGGCCGCTCGATGTCCGTCATCCTCTCTCCTAACAAGAACTGACACCCGCTCACACAGATCGGTCAGCCGCGTGTGATCACCCGGTACCGCATCAAACACAGTAAAAATTTCATCTGAAAGGAAGATACCTATTATGAAACTGAAGTCCCACAGAGCATCTGCTAAGAGATTCACCCTCACCAAGAGCGGTCTCGTTAAGATGAACCATTCCCACCACCGCCACAACCTCGGCATCAAGACTGCAAAGAGAAAGAGACATCTGCGCACCGGCGCATATCTGTCTTCCTGCTTTGCTCCCACTGTCAAGACTCTCATCGCTCCTGCACATAAGTAATTTTCTGCAGAAGACGTCGAATCACACAAAGAATTCAAGAAATTAACGGAGGATTATCGTAATGGCAAGAGTTAAGGGCGCTATGATGACGCGCAAGAGAAGAAATAAGGTACTGAAGGCTGCTAAGGGCTACTGGGGTGCAAAGTCCAAGCACTTCAAGATGGCCAAGCAGGCTGTCATGAAGTCCGGCAACTATGCATTTGCAGGCAGAAAGATGAAGAAGAGAGATTTCCGTTCTCTCTGGATCACCCGTATCTCCGCAGCTGCTAAGCTCAACGGCATGAACTATTCCACCCTGATGCACGGTCTGAAGAAGGCTGGCATCAACCTCAACAGAAAGATGCTCTCCGAGATCGCAATCGCAGATGCAGAAGCATTTGCAGCAATCTGCGCACAGGCAAAGGCAGCTCTCTGATCCAAGTCAACAATAACCGAAACCAAAGTGTTCCACGTGTGCACTTTGGTTTTGTCGTTATTTTGTGATATGTAAAAAAAGGAAAAACACAGACTCATTCCGCAGGAAAGGGCCCGATTCCGGCCAAAACCGTGCCGCGCATCCGGGGAAACGACAGCAAAAATGATAGACCATACGCCAAAAAGTGTCACCTCCCGTGCGAATCCGCTGATCGTGGAGGCGGCAAAGCTGCAGGACAAAAAGCATCGGACACGCACCGCACGCTTCTTTTTCGAAGGGGTAAAGCTCTTCTCCGAGGCGCGCGCTGCAGGTGTTTTTCTGGAACGCGTCATCGTAACGGAGGAAGCATACGGCAAATACGCCGCCCTTTTCTCCGATGCAGATTTCGAGACGGTTATCGTCCCGGATAGTGTTTATGAGAAGATCACCGCAGAAAATTCACCGCAGGGTGTATTTTGTTTGGCAAAATATCTTGACAATTTGAATTTTTCTAATACAATATATACAGAGGGTTCACAATTTGGGGATATAATAAACACAGGAAACGCAGAGCGGATCCTCATTTGCGACGGACTACGCGATCCGGGCAACCTCGGAACGGTCATCCGGACCGCCAACGCCCTCGGCTTCGACCGGCTCGTTCTCTCCTCAGATTGCGCGGATCTCTACAACCCGAAAACCGTCCGCGCCGCAATGGGCGCACTATTCCGCATCCGCGCCGATATCACACCGGATATCCCCGCGTATATTGCATCTCTCACCGAGGCCGGCTACGACGTCCGCGCCGCCGCACTCACGGAGGATGCCGTACCGCTGAACGCGTATCGCGTAACTCCGAGGACCGTATTCGTCATCGGCAACGAGGGACACGGTCTTTCCGAAGAAACGGTCGCCGCCTGCCGCGGCAGCGTAATCATCCCTATGGCGGAGGGCGCTGAGTCCCTCAATGCGGCGATTGCCGCTTCCATTCTGATGTGGGAGTGCAGCCGAATCTGACCAAAAAGAAAGGACTTCGATGCTATATGGAGCAGAATCTGTATTGGCTGTGGCTTTCCGAAGCACTCGGTCCGGCAAGCGATTGCTTCCTTCCGCTGCTCGACTACTTCGGTTCCGTCGAAAAAATCTATCAGGCCCGCAAGGAGCAATACGTCTATTGCTGCAATCCGCGCCCGACCGTCGTCACGTCGCTGTGCGATAAGGACCTGGAACGTGCGCAGAAGCTGCTTGACCGATGCGAGCGGCTCGGCGTTGGAATTCTTACGTACGAGGATCCGCTGTATCCGGAGCGTCTTCGTCTGATCCACAGACCGCCCTCCGTGCTGTACTACCGCGGATACCTGCCGAACTTCCCTGCCTCTCTTGCCGTTGCAGTGGTCGGCACACGCGGCATGACGGACGAGGGACGCAGAAACGGCTACCGCATCGCCTACGATCTTGCTGTTGCAGGCGTCGTCGTTGTCAGCGGCATGGCCATTGGTGTGGACGGCATCGCCCATACCGCCGCACTGGACGCACAGGGTATTACCGTCGCGGTGCTCGGCTCCGCCATCGATCAGCCGTATCCGTACGAGCATCGTGATATGTACGAGCGGCTCATACGCGCAGGTGGTATCATCTCCGAATATCCTCCCGGAATGCGGACGCAGCGCTGGCATTTTCCGCAGCGCAACCGCATCATCTCCGGATTGTGTCAGGGAACGCTGGTCGTGGAGGCCGGCGAAAACAGCGGCGCACTTATTACCGCAAAGGAATCTCACGCACAGGGACGCAACGTGTTTGCCGTGCCGGGCGGCGCGGAAAATCCATCCTGTGCCGGAACCAACGAGCTGATCAAATCCGGCTTCACACCGGTAACTGAGGCGCTTGATATCCTGGAATTTTATTATCCGCTGTATCATCAGCGCATCCACGTTGAAAATCTCGACGATCCCGCCAACTATACGGCGTTCAACAATACACTCCGTCACGGCGCCGCTCGTGTCAACGAGTACAGACAAGCATACTTGAGCCGTGTTACGACGCGTTCCGCACCGCCAAACGACGGTGTGCAGCCAGAGGCACAAACAGACACCCCTGCACGCAGAACGCAGGAGCGCCGCACAGCCCCCGCGCAGAAGCCTCTGCGTGAGGAGCCGTACGACGATGGCGAAACCAAAGCGCTCATCTCGTCATGCGGCAGCCCCCCACGGGACGATACCGACACATCCTCCCAGCACACACCGCCGCCTCAGGCGGCACAATCCCCTCCCGCCGAAGCGCCCGCGCTGGGCGATGCATGGCAGGCATCGGATAACGATGAGCAGGAGGCTGTGCTCACCATGATCCGTGAGGGCTTGAATTTCGATGAAATGTGCCGGGGAGGACTGACCTCTCCCAGGCTGATGGTCGCCCTGACTTGCCTTGAGCTGGCGGGAAAAATCCGCGCAGTTCCCGGCGGCAGGTACGAAATCGTATAATCTCCCGCGGCATTGCCGCAATCAAAAAGAAAGGATTCACCGACATGGCAAACTTAGTCATTCTCGAGTCTCCCGCCAAGGCAAACACCGTCAAGGGATATCTTGGCTCCAACTATAAGGTCGTCGCATCCGTCGGTCACGTCCGCGATCTGCCCAAGAGCACGCTCGGCGTAGACATCGACGATCATTTCAAAGCAAAATACATCAACATCCGCGGCAAGGGCTCGCTCATCAAGGATCTGAAGAAGGAAGCAAAGGCCGCAAATAAGGTCTTCCTCGCAACGGACCCTGACCGTGAGGGCGAAGCAATCTCCTGGCACCTCGCAGCCGCACTGGATCTCGATCCGGCAAAAACGAAGCGTGTCACCTTCAACGAGATCACAAAGAGTGCCGTCACGCAGGGCATCAAAAACCCGCGCGACATTGACATGAGCCTGGTCAATTCCCAGCAGGCACGCCGTATTCTCGACCGCATCGTAGGCTACAAGCTGTCGCCGTTCCTCTGGAAATCCGTCAAATCCGGACTTTCCGCCGGACGCGTGCAATCCGTGGCTACCCGTATCATCGTTGACCGCGAGGAAGAGATCCGTTCATTCGTTCCCGAGGAATACTGGACCATCGACGCCCTTCTGCTTGGTCAGAAGCAGCGCCCCATCAAGGCAAAGTTCTTCGGAAACGCAGACGGAAAGCTTCCGCTGCCCAACAAGGAGGCTGTGGATGCCGTTCTTGCGGATGCCAAATCAGGAACGTTCCGCGTGACCGCCGTCACCAAGGCGATCCGCCACAAGAATCCGCCTCCTCCCTTCACAACCTCCACGATGCAGCAGGAGGCCTCCCGCAAGCTTGCATTCCAATCGCAGCGTATCATGAAGGTCGCGCAGGAGCTGTATGAAGGAATTGATCTCGGCTCCGAATTCGGCGGCGTACACGGTCTGATCACCTATATGCGTACCGACTCGCTCCGCATTTCCGCAGAGGCGCAGAAGGCTGCGGGCGACTATATTCTTGATAAGTTCGGAGATCGCTTTACCCCCGAAACACCCCGCGTGTACAAATCCCGCGCGTCGGCACAGGATGCACACGAGGCAATCCGTCCCTCGAATATGAAATTTGAGCCGGAAAAAATCAAAAAGCATCTTACGCCCGATCAGTTCAAGCTCTATCGCCTCATCTGGAATCGCTTCCTCGCATCGCAGATGGCATCCGCAGAGCTGGATACCGTCGTTGCCGACATGACGCCTGCAGAGGGCACGAGCGGATATCTTTTCCGTTCCTCCGGCTACACCGTCAAGTTCAAGGGGTATATGGCCGTCTACGAGGAATCCGAGGACGAGGCACAGGGTGCGGACGAGCTTGAAAAGAGCGCACGCCTGCCCGAGATCGCCACGGGTGATATCCTGAAGCAGAGTGACATTTTGCCCGAGCAGCATTTCACCGAGCCGCCCCCTCGCTACAACGAGGCAACGCTCATCAAGTTCTTTGAGGAAAAGGGTATCGGCCGTCCCTCGACCTATACGCCCATTATCACCACCATCATCGCACGCGGATATATCGCACGCGACGGAAAGGCACTCAAGCCGACACCGCTCGGTGAGATCACCAATAAGCTGATGGTTCAATACTTCCCCGACATCGTTGACGTCGCGTTTACCGCAAAAATGGAGGATGAGCTGGATGACATCGAGCACGATGCATCGTCCGTAGAGGAGGTCCTCTCCTCCTTCTACCAGACCTTCTCCGAGAATCTCGACCGTGCCGATGCCGCAGTGGAGCGCGGCGCGTTTGAGGTCCCCGTAGAGCAGACCGACATCGTCTGCGAAAAGTGCGGTGCCAATCTTGTCATCAAGACCGGCCGCTACGGAAAGTTTGCCGCTTGCCCCAACTATCCGCGCTGCCGCAATACCAAGCCGCTCAACGCAGACGGTACCGTTGACACCGCCAAGGCAGAGGTTCATTATGAGCAGACCGATATGACCTGTGAGCTGTGTGGAAAGCCCGTTGTGATCCGCCCCGGAAAATTCGGCGCATTTTATGCGTGTGAGGATTATCCGAACTGCAAATTTACCAAGCCGATTCTCCGCGACATCGGTGTGCCGTGCCCCAAATGCGGCAGCAAGATCGTGCAGAAGCGCGGCAAAAACCGCATGACGTTCTATTCCTGCGAGCATTATCCCGACTGCGATTTTTCCTCCTGGGATATTCCGCAGAAGGAAGCGTGCCCCTCCTGCGGTGCTCCCCTGTATCGCAAAAAAGGCAAAAACTTCGTCTTCTGCCACAACAAGGACTGCGGCTACAAGTGTGAGGTCGAGCCGGAGGGAGCCGTTCCGCAGACAGAGGAACAGGAGAACGATTTATGAGCACGGATATGCGCTATGTGGAAATCATCGGCGCAGGTCTTGCCGGATGCGAAGCAGCATGGCAGTGTGTCCGCCATGGAGTCCCCGTCCGGCTGCATGAAATGAAGCCCGAAAAAACGACGCCGGCGCACCGCTATCCCGGCTTTGCTGAGCTCGTCTGCTCCAACTCCCTTCGCTCCGGTCAGATCTTCAATGCCATTGGCCTGCTCAAGGCAGAGCTGACACGCGCACACAGCCTCATCATGGAGGCCGCGTACGCAAACGAGGTCCCCGCAGGTGCGGCGCTTGCCGTCGACCGCAAAGGCTTCTCCGATTATATTACCGATAAAATCCGTTCTCATCCCCTCATCACCGTCATCGAGGAGGAGGTCACACAGATCCCGACGGATACGGAAACAGTCACCGTCGTCGCAACCGGACCGCTGACCACCGATACGCTGTCGCGCGATATCATGCGGCTGACGGGTGCGGACTATCTGCACTTCTACGATGCCGCGGCGCCCATTGTCGATGCCGCATCCGTAGACAGAAGCATCGCGTGGGAAGCCTCCCGCTACGACAAGGGTGAGGCTGCGTATTTGAACTGCCCGATGACGAAAGAAGAATATCTGGCATTCTACGAAGCGCTCGTTTCCGCAAAGGAAGCGCCTCTGCACGCATTCGATCTGCCCGACGGCAGTGAGGAGGGCAAGCTTACGGTCTTTGAGGGCTGTATGCCCGTTGAGGTCATGGCGCGCCGCGGCGTCGATACCCTGCTGTACGGCCCGCTCAAGCCGGTCGGTCTTCCCGATCCGAGGACCGGACGGGAGCCTTATGCCGTCGTTCAGCTCCGCCAGGAGAATACCGAGAAAACCATGTACAATCTCGTCGGCTTCCAGACGCATCTGACGTGGGACGAGCAGCGCCGTGTCTTCGGCATGATCCCGGGGCTTGCGCAGGCAGAATTCCTGCGGTACGGTGTCATGCACCGCAATACGTTCATGAATTCCCCCAAGCTGCTCTCTGCCGACTACTCCATGCGCACAAGACCATCCCTCTTTTTTGCCGGACAGATGACCGGTGTCGAGGGATATATCGAATCTACTGGATCCGGTTATATCGCCGGTGTCAATGCTGCACGCCGCGTTCTCGGCCTGGATCCGCTGTATTTCCCGCGCGAAACGGTGCTCGGCGCAATGGCGGCCTATATCTCCGATGCCCGCGTGACCGATTTTCAGCCGATGAACGCCAATTTCGGCCTGATGCCGCAGCTTTCACAGAAGGTGCGCGGCGGAAAGCGCGGACGCAACGATGCGTTTGCCGTCCGTGCGCTTGAGGCCATCGACAAAATGCTTGCAGACGGTCTGCTTGCCGGTGCGCAGCAGACGTAATCTGGCAGTACACCTCCATCCATTTCTCTCACATAATCAGACGAAAAGGAACTGATATGAAACTCATCATTGACGCTATGAGCGGCGACCGGGCGCCGGGCGAAATCGTCCGCGGCGCGGTCATGGCCGCAAAAACACTGGATCCCTCCTATGAATACATCCTCGTAGGCGACGAGAAGACCGTACAGGACGAGCTGGCTCTTGCCGGCGGCGCAGATCCCGCTCTTCGCCGTATTTCCATCGTACACGCCGACGGCATTCTGACAATGGAGGACGATCCGTTTGACGTTGTCCGCAAAAAGAAGAACTCCTCCATGACCGTTGCCCTGCGGCTGCTGGCTGATGAAGGCGGAGATGCCTTGGTCAGTGCCGGAAACACCGGCGCACTGTTTACCGGCGCGACGATGATCGTTCGCTGTGTGCGCGGCGTCCGCCGTGCGGGTATCGCAACGGTGCTTCCCTTCGAGCGTCCGCTGCTTCTGATGGACTCCGGTGCCAACGTCACCGTTACCCCCGAATATATGGAGCAGTTTGCCCTGATGGGATCGATATACATGGAAAAGCTCTTTTCAATTCCGAATCCCACGGTCGGCCTTGCCAACAACGGCACAGAGGAGCACAAGGGAACGCCGGTGCTCGTGGAAACCCACGAACGCCTGAAAAACAGTGAGGCAATCAGCTTTATCGGCAACGTAGAGGGTAAAGAGATCCCCTTCGGAAAATGCGACGTGCTCGTTGCAGACGGCTTTACCGGCAACGTCATCCTCAAGCTCATCGAGGGCATGGGCGCGTTCTTTATGGGACGCATAAAGCGGATGCTGCTTGCAAATTTTGCGGCCAAGCTTGCCGCCCTGATCCTCAAAAAGGATCTGAAGAAGATGAAGAACGATTTTGATACCTCCGCAGTCGGCGGCTCCCCCTTCCTTGGTATCTCCAAGCCCGTCATCAAGGCTCACGGCTCCTCCGATGCCCGCGCGATCATGAATGCGTGCCGCCAGGCAGCCGCATACGTCGCCGGGAACGTCAACGAGGAAATCGTCCAGAGGATCGACGCACTCAGATGCGCTTCCTCCCCCGCAGAACAGCCCGCCGAGCAGCCCACCGAGTAACACCCCCGACGCATCCATTTCCGGCATCCACACGAAAGGAGCTCTATGAATCACACGCAAGCAACGGGTGACTATCCGCTGGATCCAAAATATTTAGAGGAAACCATCGGATACACCTTCAAAAACAAGCAGTATCTCACGGAGGCCCTGACACATTCCTCCTATGCAAACGAAATGAAATCCAAAAGCGGTCAGTATCTTGTCTGCAACGAGCGCTCCGAATTTCTCGGTGACAGCGTACTGTCCATCATCACAAGCGAATACCTCTTTTCTGCATTCCGGGCGCTGCCTGAGGGCGCACTGACAAAAATGCGCGCATCCATCGTCTGCGAGGATGCCTGCTGCAAATTTGCAAACGACATCCGCCTCGGCGATTATCTCTTGCTCGGCCACGGTGAGGAGCTGAATCGGGGCCGCACGCGCAAATCGATTCTCGCTGATGCCTTTGAGGCCCTTCTCGCCGCCATCTATCTTGATGCAGGGAAAGAGGAAACAGCACGCTTCCTGCTTCCCTATGTCAAGAAAGAGGCCGCTACACTCAAAAACGGTCGCTCCAAGGACTATAAGACACTTCTGCAGCAGATCATTCAGCAAAAACCGGGCGAGCTTCTGGAATACGTCCTCGTCGGCGAATCCGGACCGGACCACAAAAAATGCTTCGAAACCGAGGCACGGCTGAATTCCAACGTCATTGGCCGCGGCACTGGCTCAAGCAAACGTGAATCCGAGCAGATGGCCGCCTATCAGGCACTGATCCTGTTCGGCGTAGAGTCACCCGAAAACGAAAAGGAGACAGCACTTTGATCTTAAAATCTCTTGAGCTGCAAGGCTTCAAATCCTTTCCGGACAAAACGACGCTGACCTTTGACCGCGGAGCTACCGTCGTCGTCGGTCCAAACGGATCCGGAAAGTCCAATATCTCCGATGCCATGAAATGGGTACTCGGTGAGATTTCCTCCAAAAACCTCCGAGGAAGCCGCATGGAAGACGTCATTTTCGGCGGCACCGACACACGCCGTCAAATGGGCTTTGCAGAGGTTTCCGTAACCTTTGACAACTCTCCCGGCCACGGTGCACGCCTTGCCACCGACTTCGATGAGGTAACTGTCACACGCCGATATTACAGAACCGGTGAAAGTGAATATTTCATCAACGCAAAGCCCGTCCGCCTGCGCGACATCCACGAGCTTTTCATGAACACGGGTATCGGACGCGAGGGATATTCCATCATTGGACAGGGCAAGATCGCAGAGATCATTTCCCGCAAGAGCGACGAACGCCGCGCCATCTTTGAAGAGGCTGCCGGCATCGCAAAATACAAATACAAGAAGGAAGAAGCACAGAAAAAGCTCCTTGCCGTAGAGGACAACCTCCTCCGTGTTTCCGATATCGTATCGGAGCTTGAGGGGCGTGTCGGTCCGCTGGAAAAGGAAAGCGCCAAGGCACGTGCCTATTTAGAGCTGTACGATAAGAAAAAAGAGGTCGATATTTCGCTTTGGCTGTTTGATATGACGGCGCTCAAGGCAGAAATTTCCACGCTTGAGGACGCGCTGAAGCTGTCAAAGCACGACTACGAGAGCGCCTGCACGGTCCTGGAGGACCTTGAGGCGCAAAGCGAGCATCTGTATACCCTTTCGCAGGAATATCAGGCAAAGCTGGAGGAGCTCCGTACCGCCTCTGCCGCAATCGCAGAGGAGCGTATTCGACTTGAGGGCGCTTCCAAGGTCGCAGAAACCGAGATCCGCCATATCAACGCGCGTCTTGACGAAAATGCAGACGCTGCCGCACTTCAGGGCTCGCAGCTTACACAGGCGCAGGCGCATCTTGCCCTGACCGCCGCCGCGCTGGACGAAGCGCGCGCGCGCCATGCAGAGGTAGAAGCCGTTTGCGAGGAGGACCGTCTTGCGCTGGAGCAAGCCGATTCTGCCCTCGACGAATCGTACAGCAGGCTCTCCGCGATTGGTGAGGAGATCGCTGCAGCCGCACGCGCCGCAGGTGATCTCAAGGCGGCACTGTCCGCGCTGGATTCCACCAAAAACGCAGAATCCGCAAAGCGTGCAGAGATCGGCGAGAGCCGCGCAAAATACACGGAAAACATCGCGCTTCTTGAGGAGCGCTCCCGCCGTGCTGCAGAAGCTGCGGCAAGCTACAAGGAAAAGCTCGACGAATACGAGCGGCAAACGGCCGCCGCAAGGGATGCGCTGACCGATCTTCAGGCAAAGAAAAAGACGCTGTCCGAGCGGCAGAACGAGGTCTTTCTGGATTATACCGCGAAGAAAAACCGCATCGACGCGCTTTCCCGCATGGAGGAGCTTTTTGAGGGCTATAGCCGCTCCGTCCGCTTTATCATGGGCGATTACGAGCGCAAAAAGCTGACCGGAGCCACGCTCTACGGTCCGCTGTCCAAGCTGATCTCCGTCGATCCCCGTTATGTAACCGCCATTGAAACCGCACTCGGCGCAAATATTCAGAATGTTGCAGTTGAGGACGAGGCATCGGCAAAGGCCGCGATCCTGCATCTGAAAAAGAACAATGCAGGACGTGCAACCTTCTACCCGATCACCACGATGCGGCCCTCCGTCTTCAACGATTCTCAGGAGCCCGCACGCGCACAGCGCGGATTTATCGGTCTTGCCGATACCCTTGTCACCTGTGATCCGAAATTTGAGAACGTCATTCGTTCCCTTCTCGGCAGAATTCTTATCTGTGATACCATTGACCACGCGGCGGAGCTGGCGCGCGCCTACAATTACCGCTACCGCGTCGTCACCCTCGACGGTCAGCAGATCAACGCCGGCGGCTCCTTTACGGGCGGCTCGGTCAAGCAGGATTCCGGTATGCTTACGCGCACCGCAGAGATCGACCGTCTTCGTCAGGAATGCAAGGCGCACTCCGAGGAAATCGAAGCGATCAAATCCGAGCTTTCCGCCCTCGACCGCGAAGCAAAAAAGCACTCCGATCAGATGGAAGCCATCCGCGTCAACACCGCTATGATCACAACGCTGTCCCAGGCTGAAACCACGCAGCAGCAGGTCATTGAATCCCAGCTCCGCGGGGACCGCGAGATGCTGGAATCCCTGAGTGCAGAGGAGGATCGTCTTTCCCGTGCCTCCGACACCTTCCGCGAGGAGCACCAGGCGCTGCAGACGCAGTACGAGCAGACGCTTGCCCGTGAGCAGGAATTGGCACAAAAACGAACGCAGGCAGAGGCGGAGCGCGAGATCGCCTTGCGCACGCTCAACGAAGCACAGCGCACGCTGTCCCGCCATCAAAGCAGGCTTGCAGAAACCGCACGCGGTATTGCTGCCGCAGAGGGCGCAATGCAGGCGGACGAGGCGGCAATCACCGCCATTGAACAGCGCACAGCAGAGATGGGCGAGGAAACGCGCACGCTCTCCGAGCGCCGCGCCGCATACGAAGCGCAGATTACCGAAAACCGCGTTGCCATCGATGCACAGATCGCCGCTGCAGCCGAATCGGAGGCTGCCGCTCAGCAATACCGCGCCATGACGCTTGACTGTGAGCAAAAGGCTGCGGAGCTGCGCGCAAGGATCAAGGATCAAACGCATACAAAGGAGCTTTTGTTCCGCACCTTTACAAAAGCAGAAAGCAAGCACGCGCAGTCCTTGAACGAGCAGGATAAGAAGGTCGCCGCCCTGTGGGACGAATACGAGCTGACCTTCTCTGCCGCCGCGCTTCTCGACTATCCCGCCGTTACCGCGGATACCAGAGCAGCGGCCGCATCGTCGCTTTCGTCCTTGAGGGCAAAGATCCGCGCACTCGGCCCCGTCAACGTATCTGCAATCGAGGAATACACACAGGTCAAGGAGCGCTACGACTTCATGACCGCGCAGATCGACGATCTGACGAAATCCCGCACGGAGCTGGCCGAGATCATCTTCGGTTTGGAGGGTGAGATGCGCACGCGCTTCTCCGATGCCATGCGGCAGATCAATCATCATTTCCAGATTGTCTTCCGCGAGCTGTTCGGCGGAGGTCATGCTGAGCTTATCCTCTCCGAGCCGGATAACATTCTCGAATCCGGTATTGAGATCAACGTCGCACCTCCCGGAAAGATCATCAAGAACCTGATGCTCCTCTCCGGCGGCGAGCAGGCATTTGTCGCAATTGCACTTTACTTTGCATTACTCAAGGTCAACCCCTCTCCCTTCTGCATCCTCGACGAGATCGAGGCGGCGCTGGACGAGGTCAACGTTGACAATTTCGCCGACTATCTCCACCGCAATTCCGATAAGACACAGTACATCGTCATCACACACC
>JAGBZV010000008.1 GCA_017628075.1 Clostridia bacterium | reverse complement strand
TTTCAAGTCCCTCTTTGATCTGATCTCGCGCCGTTGAAAGACGGGATAATACCGTTCCGCGCGGAATGCCAAGTTCTTTCGAAATCTGTTCTACCGTTTGTCCGTGAACGTAGTGGCGCACCGTTACCTCGCGATAAATGCGAATCAATCGACCGATCTCGCGGCGTACCGATTCGTATTCCTCGGTCTTGCGCTCAGCTTCTTCTTTTTCCTCGAATTCGTTGTAGGTCTCGCTGATAGCACCATCTGAGTATTCCACATACTCTGCCTTATACTTCTCACGAAGCCATGCGTTGTATTTGTTCTTGAGAACCGCAGACAAAAATCCTTTTGGATATTCTATGTTTTCGCCCTTGCTGATTTTTACAAGCAATACCGTAAGCGTATCTTGCACCAAGTTATCAATATCCGGGCAATCGTTGTACTGCATTTCGGCGACACGGTAGAGATATTCCAAATAATCCTCACACTGATTTTCAAAATTTTTGTCAAATCCGATCATAGAGGTCCCTCCTTTCTGCCGTCATCGGCTGTTTTCACCCTATTAGTTGCAGAAAAATATGGTTGATTCGCTGTTTTAATAAAATTATATCATAAATTTGTGAATTAGTCTATAACTGCGTCGTTGAGAGTAACTAAACGCTTACTCCCGTCGGTGGTTTCTCTATGATGCCCTTTCGCTTAACAAGTTCCGTACTCTGGATTTGAAAATCGAGAAAAACAAGGAACGGCTCATCGACGGACTCGTCAAAGCAATATTTGTTTACGATGATTCCATAAAAGTGTTTCTCACCTTTGACGATTCATCGATAACCATCCCAATAACCGATGAAATTGAATATATGGCTAATAGTTCGGACATCGCACCGACGGCTTCACCAAAAAAGAAAACATCCGAACTTTTTAGTTAGGATGTTTTCTTTTTATCCAAGCCGCAGGCTTGGTACGGAATCACGCGTCAGCGTGTATATGTATTTCCTGCGGATTCCATTTTGTTTTTCATACTTAACTCAAGATGAAAAACGAGCTGTTACAGGTTTTCAATTTGCAACAGCCCTTTCCTTTTACATTCTCTTTATTGGCTCATTATATGCTTAATTCTTATAATTACGGATTTCATCAAGGAACGCCTCAATGTTCTCTAGGGGAGTTCCGCCGACAATACCGTTGCCTGCGGCATAGATCAGACCACCCGCCGGCGTATCAAAGGTATCGCGGATGAGACGAACCTCGTTACGAACCTCTTCCGGCGTACCGCTGTAAAGGGTCTTTTGGACATCCATACCCACAAAGAACGCAATCCTTCCCTTCCACTTGGCAGCCACCTCGTCCCAATCCATGGTCCCCTTCTGAAGGGGATGGAGTACTGACAAGCCACACTCAATGAGATCCTCAATAATTCCCGTAATATTACCGCAGGTATGCAGCCAGGTGTCTACATCATGCTCACGGCAAAATCCCCAAATCTCGACATAATAGGGCTTGATAAATTCACGGAAGGTCGCAGGCGACATCATCAGAGAGTTTTGTGTGCCAAGATCGTCACTAATCATATATCCGTCGGGCTTCACCTCTTCAAAAACGCGCTTCAAAAGCTTCATTTCCGTATCAGCCACAGCGCGGTGGAGCGCATGAACCTCATCGGGATTCTCGTAGTAATCAATCAAAAGATTTTCCATCCCCCGGAAGTTCCAGATAAGCTCGTACATAAGCGACCAGTGGTGGATAAGTACGTACTTGCCCTCTGCATGAGCTTGTTCGGCAATACGCTTAGCATCATCAAAAATGCCGGGGGCATCTGTATTGGGGAGGTTTTCCAAGAATGCAGGGAGATCCTTCCAATCGGGCAAAGCAGCGTTCGAATCATAGGAAGCCGTTCCCGAACGGTCGATTTTGGGGAGATGCCAACAAAAGCCGTCCGCCCGTTCCTCAAATGTCGGTCTGGGGAAATGCACGACCACAACGTCTTCCTCGTACTTGTCAAAGCGGTTAAGTTGTTCCCCATACTGCTCACACAATCCCTCACCCCACCACTTGGTGAATGCGCGGGGAGGACGAGGGGGATTTCCAAAACGAATGGCTGCACGCACCTCTTCCCGCGTCAGCATATCCTTCTGTTTGGCTTCAGTGGTTTCATTCAGTGTACTCATGCTTTACTTCTCCTTTTAAAGTCATTTTCTATCGTACCAACGGAATACGTACCAAAAAGCTTGCTTTCAGTCCGTTTCCATATTTCTTGCGTACTGCGCGATCACCTGCACGGCCTTTTCTGCGCCAAGCTTGGCGTTGTTGATCACCAGATCGTAGTTGTCCGCCGCGCCCCAGCGCTTCTGCGTGTAGAAATTGTAATATTTTGCACGCTTCTTATCAGCACGGTTGATGATATCTATCGCCGCCTTTTCGCTGCAGCCCTCGGCCTCCATAATGCGCGCCGCACGGAACGGCATATCTGCACGGATAAACACGTTGAGGACAGGGGAGACATCCTTGAGAATCGAGTCTGCACAGCGTCCGACGAAAACACACGGACCGTCCTTCGCAATGGAGCGGATCAGATCGGTCTGCGCGATAAACAGCTTGTCGTTGAGCGGAAGGCTCTGCGGAGTCTGATAGACCGATCCGGGAATGGTTCCGGCAGAAACGGCGTATAAGAAGCTGTTTGTCGCTGTTTCATCAACGTGCGAAAAAACCTCCGGTGAAATACCGCTCTTTTGCGCAGCAAGGATAATCAGCTCCTTGTCATAGCAGGGAATTCCCAGCTCCTGTGCAAGCAGTCTTCCAATTTCATGACCGCCCGATCCATACTGACGACCGATGGTAATAATCGTATTCATATAAAAAATCCTTTCGTTTATAATTTTGTCAGTGCATTGCCGGATTTTATATACCGGGGCGCGCTACGATGATTTCCGTTCCCACACGCGCAGCCTCTGCCGCCACGTCCGGCGGAAGATCGCGGTTGATAATCACCGCGTCAACGTCACCGATATCTGCAAAGGTGTACGGAAGGCTCTTATCGATCTTGGAGCTGTCCATGAGAAGCACGACCTTGCGCGCCTTTTTGATAATAAACTGCTTGAATTCGCATTCGGAATAGTTACCGCAGGTAAAGCCGTTTTCGACAGTAAAGCCGGAGGGTACGAGGAAGGCAACGTCAATGTTGATATCCTCAATGTACCGCATCGCCTGCGTTCCGGAAACGGAAATGTTGTCACGGTTGATCATGCCGCCAACGATGTTGACGATCGGCATATTCTTTTTCAAAAGCTCCAGCGCAACGTTCGGTCCGGAGGTCGTGATCGTCAACCGCTTATCAACGATCACCGATGCAAGCTTGAGAATGGTCGTTCCGGAATCCAAAAAGATCGATCTGCCAGGCTCGATCATTGCTGCAGCCCGTGTAACGATGGCTTCCTTGGCAGCAGAGTTTGCATGAAGTCGGAGATTGAAGGACTCCTCAAGCGACGTGGTGATGAACTTCATGGAGCGCGCACCTCCGCGCACCTTGATACATTCTCCCTGGGATTCAAAGTACTCAATATCCCGGCGAAGCGTCATCCCGGACAACTCCGGGAAGCGGTCCGTCAGCTCCTTCAGCGAAACAAATGGCTGCTCTTTCAGCATCTGCCGAATGATATCGCGGCGTGTATTGCTCATTGTTCTGTTCCGTTCCTCTCTTGAATTGTGATTTCTCTTACATTATATCACAAAATTATAAAGATTGCAATAACTTTTTTCAGAAAGTTACCATAGGTTGTATATATTCCGGCCACGCTCCCGCAAATTACAAGGTTTTCACATAATTATGCGGAAATGTCTTGAAAACAAGGCGATTTTATGATACAATATTATATATACACAAAAAATCAAGAGGTAATTTTCATGTACCAGATCCTACGAAAGCAACAGCTGAATCCGACCGTGACCTTAATGGAAATCAAGGCCCCCCTTGTCGCCCGTAAGGCAGAGGCCGGTCAGTTTATCATCCTGCGTGTCGACGAGCAAGGTGAGCGAATCCCGCTGACGATTGCAGGATACCATAGAGAAGAAGGCTGGGTTCGTATTATTTTCCAGATCGTCGGAGCAACGACCGCAGCGCTCAATGAAAAAAACGAGGGCGATTCCATTTGCGATTTCGTCGGTCCGCTCGGATGCCCCACAAAGCTGGACGGCTTACGCCGTGTCTGTATCGTGGGCGGTGGTGTTGGCTGTGCCATCGCGCTTCCCGTCGCAGAGGCCCTGCGCGCACGCGGCGCATCCGTAACCTCGATCATCGGCTTCCGCTCAAAGGACCTCGTCATACTTGAGGACGCATTCGCAGCCGTATCCGATACGCTCCACGTCATGACCGACGACGGCTCGTGGGGCAGACAGGGCAACGTCTGCGTGCCGCTTTCCGAGATGCTCGCACGCGGCGAGGTCTTTGATGAAATCATCACCATCGGCCCGCTCGTCATGATGAAATTCGTCGTTGAAACGGCGCGCCCCACAAAAATCCCCTGCACCGTTTCCATGAATCCGATCATGATTGACGGCACGGGAATGTGCGGCGGATGCCGCTTGACGCTGCGCGGTGAGGATGGCGCTCCACAAACGAAATTCGCCTGTGTGGACGGCCCGGACTTCGACGGCTACGCTGTGGATTTCGACGAAGCAATGATGCGCGGCGGTATGTACCGAGCCTTTGAGCGTCACGCCTACGAAACCACCTGCAGCCTGTTCCAAAAAGAGGTGCACTGATCATGCCAAATATGTCGCAAATCAAAAATCCAATGCCTACGCAGAACCCGATGGTTCGTGCGCATAATTTCGAGGAGGTCGCACTCGGCTACAGCGAATCCGCCGCAATGAACGAGGCGCTGCGCTGTCTGAACTGCAAGAGAATGCCGTGTGTCGATGCTTGTCCCGTCAACATCCGCATCCCCGCGTTTCTTGCAAAGATCCGTGAGGGTAATTTTGAGGATGCGTATCAGATCATCCGCGAAGCCTCCTCCCTTCCCGCCGTCTGCGGCCGTGTCTGCCCCCAGGAAACGCAGTGTGAATCCAAGTGCGTACGCGGCATCAAGGGTGAGCCCGTCGGCATCGGCCGGCTGGAGCGCTTCGTCGCGGATTGGCACAACGCACACGCAGATACGCCGCCTGCAACTCCGCCAAAGAACGGACACCGCGTCGCCGTCGTGGGCTCCGGCCCCTCCGGTCTGAGCTGTGCGGGCGATCTTGCACGGGCAGGCTACGAGGTCACCGTGTTTGAGGCACTCCATACTGCCGGAGGCGTACTTGTCTACGGCATCCCCGAATTCCGTCTGCCCAAAGCCATCGTCGCAAGAGAAATTGAAAATCTGCGCGCAATGGGCGTTACGATCCAGTGCAATACGGTCATCGGCAAAACGCTCACCGTAGACGAGCTGTTTGCATCCGGCTATGAGGCGGTGTTCATCGGCTCCGGCGCCGGCCTGCCGAATTTCATGGGCATCCCCGGCGAATCCCTGTGCGGCGTATATTCCGCCAACGAATTTCTGACGCGCTCCAACCTCATGGGCGCATACCGTGAAAATCCCACGACACCGATCATGCGCGGCGGCCGCGTTGCCGTCGTCGGCGGCGGAAACGTTGCCATGGATGCGGCAAGAACCGCTCTGCGCCTCGGTGCGGAGCAGGTCTACGTCGTTTACCGCCGTTCCATGGAGGAGCTTCCTGCACGCAAGGAGGAGGTCGAACACGCCAAAGAAGAGGGCGTCACCTTCCTTACGCTGTGCAACCCCACGGAGATCCTCGGCTATCACAATCCCGACGATCGCCGCGATCCCAAAAACGGCTTCGTCACAGGACTGAAGTGCGTCCGCTGTGCACTCGGCGAGCCAGATGCACGCGGCAGACGCCGTTCCGTCGCAATCCCGGACACGGACCACGTCATCGACGTCGATACGGTCATCATGTCCATCGGCACCTCCCCCAATCCTCTGATCAAAACAACGACGGCCGGCCTTGAGGTCAACGCCCGCGGCGGCTTCGTCGTAGAGGAAACCACCGGTGCAACCTCCCGCGAGGGCGTGTACGCAGGAGGCGATGCCGTTACCGGCGCCGCAACCGTCATTTCCGCCATGGGTGCAGGAAAATGTGCCGCACGCGCCATTGACGCATACATCAAGGGCAAGGCGCAGTAATCCGTCCGTCAAGGACGGCGCCCCATCTCAAAGTCCCGCCGGGGATACCCCCCGAAGAAAGGAGAGGACTCGTCTTGGTATTTTCATCCACCGTTTTTCTGTTCATTTTTCTTCCGGTCACCTGGCTTTTGTACCTGTTGATTCCGGCACGCTATATCACCGCACGCAATGCGCTGCTCGGCCTGACGAGCCTTGTGTTTTACGCATACGGAGAGCCTATCTACGTTGCAATCATGCTCCTGTCCGTGCTCTTCAACTACTGCACCGCACGCTCCATCGGCAGCGCAGCCGATGCCGGAAACAACCGCCGCGTACGCGCGCTGACCGTGTTTTCGGTCGTTATCAACCTCACGCTTCTCGGCTTCTTCAAATACGTACCGTGGCTGTATTCGCTGCTCCCCTTCGAGATTCCTGCCGTACAGCCAATGCTCGCCGGTCTGACTCTGCCCGTCGGCATCTCCTTCTATACCTTCCAGATCCTTTCCTACGTCATTGACGTTTCGCGCGGCTCCTGCGCACCGCAGAAGAACTACTTTACACTTCTTTTGTACATCTCGTTCTTCCCGCAGCTGATTGCCGGCCCCATCGTGACATACGGCGACATCCGCGACCAGCTCTCCGCACGGTGCGTGACGATTTCAAAGACGGCAGACGGCATCTGCCGCTTCGTGCTCGGTCTGTCCAAAAAGCTGCTCATCTCCAACACCGCGGCAGTCATCGCAGACGCCGCCTTTGCCGCCGACACCCCCTCCGCCGCACTCGCGTGGGCGGGAGCGCTCTGCTATTCCCTGCAGATCTACTTTGACTTCTCCGGCTATTCCGATATGGCAATCGGCCTTGCCGCAATGTTTGGCTTCTCCATCGGTGACAACTTCAACTATCCCTATTCCGCCGTGTCGATCCGCGACTTCTGGCGCCGCTGGCACATTTCGCTGACGACCTGGTTCCGTACGTACGTCTACATCCCCCTCGGCGGCAACCGCTGCTCCGGGGTACGCACGGTGTGCAACCGTATTTTCGTATTCCTTCTGACGGGAATCTGGCACGGCGCAAACTTCACGTATATTCTCTGGGGACTTTGGCACGGTGCCCTGATGATGCTGGAGCGCGTTTGCCGCTTCGACGTGCTGGAGCGCCGACGGATCCTCCATCTCCCGCTGCGCATCTATACCCTGCTCTGCGTGGTGCTTGGCTTCGTCATGTTCCGTGCGCCCTCGGTTGACGCCGGCTTCTCCTTCATTGGTTCCATGTTTGCAGGAGCAGGAGGCATCGGAGATGCAATCCGCTATTTCGATCCCTATACCTGTATGATTCTCTGTGCGGCGATTCTCCTGTCCGCACCCATATTCCCAGCCCTGCGCTGTGTCTGTGAGGCGCGCGGCCATGTAAATGCCTTCCGCATTTCCGTTGCCGTGCTCTGTGTCCCGCTGTTTCTTCTCTGCATCATGACGCTCGCCTCCTCTGCGTTCAATCCGTTTATTTACTACATTTTCTGAGGTGTCACAATGAAACGTTCACTCAAAACCTTTGCAGCTCTTGGGTTCTGCGTCCTGTTTTTCTGTATGTGCGCCTTCTTCTCCCTCGGTATGCTCATTCCCGGAGCCTCCGTCGCCGTGGAGGGTGCAAAAATGCCGCAGCTCATCACGGACGGACGCATCTCCGGCAGCTTCGGCAACGACTTTGAGGATTGGTTCTCCAAGCGCTTTGCCTTCCGCGGAAAGATCGTTGATGCGTTTTCCTCCCTGCGCGAAGCACTTTTCCGCACGGGAAACGAGCAGGTGGTTGTCGGCTCGGACGGATTTCTGTACTTTGCCGATACGTTGGACTCCTTTCTCCACACGAACCCTATGACACATGAGGAGATTGCCGCAGCAGCATCCGCACTTGCAAACCTTTCCGACTACGCAAAGCAGCACGGTGCCCGTCTGCTCTTTTTCGCAGCCCCCAACAAAAACACCATCTACCCCGAATATATGCCCGGCCGTTACAGGGCTGCCGTATCGGATACCCCCTCCGATCTTGACCGTCTGTATGCGTATCTTTCCGAGAACACCGACGTAGACTATCTTGATCTTCGCCCCGTACTGACCGAGGCAAAGACGGAGGGCCTGCTCTACCATAAGCGCGACTCCCATTGGAACGGTCTTGGCGCACATATTGCCTATCGGGCGATCATGGAGCATCTTGCGCTTCCCACACCGGATTACTCCGGCATGACGCGCCTCGAAACGGATCGCTTTGAGGGCGATCTCGACCGCCTTCTGTATCCCGGATCCGTCAGATACGACGCCAATACTACGTACGATTATTCCGGCCTGTTCGTCTACACCTCCGCATTTTCCAATGAAATGGATATGGTAATCACCACGCGCAGCGCAGGTGAGGCCGGACGGCTTCTCTTCTTCCGCGATTCCTTCGGCTCCGCCCTGCTCAGCGACCTCGCCATCTCCTTCTCCGGCACACAGCTTGAGCGCGCCGTGCCGTACCGCATCGATGAGCTGAACACCCTCGCGGCAGACGTCGTCCTCGTGGAGATCACAGAACGCAACCTGCGCCAACTCATCCAATGCGATAAGCGCATATCCGAAACCGCCGGATAATCCCCGGCACCACCCAATAGAAATGGAGGATAACCGATGAAAACCAAACACGCAGCACTCTGCGCCATCTGTTCTCTTCTTCTTGTATGTTCTTCATGCACGGGCGGCCGTGCGGATGGCTCGTACTACGCAAACAACAAAACCTACGCGGATTTCAACCTCATGGAGGCGCTCGGCATCTCCTTCAACGACGCGGCGCTTGACATGAGCGAGCCGGAGTCGGGTGAGATCCTGCTCCCTCCGGCTACCGGAGATGGCTTCCCGAATGAGGCACCGGGCGCGCACGCCTACGTCATGCGCGTATATGAAAAAATGGATATCTACGAGCGGATCGGCGGCACCTCGCCCAGCAAAACGCTGTCCGACGGCACGCTCGTCACACTGACGGAAATCGAAAACAGCATCTGGACGGAGGTTTACTCCACGGAGGGCGAGCTGCTCGGATATGCAAAGGACGGCTTCATGCACGCCACCGCTCCAAGCTCCTCCGTATACGCCTCTCTCCCCATTGAATACGGCATGGCCAAAACGAACGACAACACCTACGTGGAAGCCTATTCGCATCTGGTTGATATCCGCCAGTATCTTCGCGTCTTCTCCTCAACGAACGAGGCGGATTGGCGATATATCGATCTCAACGAGTACGACGTCATCGTTGCCATGCAGCTTTCCACATCCGACACCACCATTCACGAGCCCTTTTATAACAGAAACCTCTGCCTCGTCCAATACGATCTGCTTCCGAAGCTGAAGGAGGCCATCTCCTTGCTCCGCCAACACGGATACACGATGGTCATCTACGACGCATACCGTCCGACAAGCGTACAGCAGCGCTGGTTCAACATCGTACGCAATCACAAATGGGTAGCAGATCCCTCCCGCGGCATGGGCGGCATCCACGACCGCGGCACCGCAGTGGATATTTCCATCGTGGACAGCAGCGGCCGCCTTGTCGAAATGCCGACCGCGATGCACACCTTTACCGAAGAGGCCTCCCGTCTGAGCCAGACGATGACCGCCACCGCACGCAAAAACATGGACTACCTAAAGGACGTCATGGTTCAGTGCGGCTTCTCCATCATCAACTCCGAGTGGTGGCATTTCCAGGACGTCAACACCGTATATTATCTGCCGACCGACCACCCCATCGACGAAATTCCGCTGATTGCGACGGGCTCCGCGCCCCACACAAAGTAACAGGAGGGCTGCTATGAATTACGATCCGTATTCCCGCAGCACAACGGGTGCTTCCGCAGGCGAGATGATTTATGAACCCGTCCCGCGTCCGCAAAGTCAGCTTCGGCTCGATGCGCCGATGCCAACTCCCGAGATTCCCGCAATCCTGTCCTATATCATCCGCACGCATGAAACGGCACCGGACGGCACGCAGTCCCATATCATGTATTTTTACATCGGGCGTGACAGAAGCATTCCTCTCACCTCCTTTGTCATTTCCTATCGCTTCTCCGCACTGCCGGTCATGATCGACGATCCCGAGCACCCCTTTTACTGCTATACCTATACCGACGACGATATCAACGATCACGATTATTTGCTGTGCAAATTCACGCTGCCCCCCTCGATGGCGGCAAACTTCCCGGGCTGCTCCGCCTTCGTCAGTGAGATCAACCGGGCAAGCAGTACCGCTCCCCTGACCTTCACGCCGGGCGATTTCGTGTATTCCGCCGACGATGCCGCGCGGGTACAGGGGGCCATGAACGCCGTCTGGGGCGAGGAAACCTTTGACAGCACGGCGGATGCGTCCGCCTATCCCCATGACCGTGCCTCCGCATCACTCCACGACGAGGAAGAGGACGCGCTGGAGATCATGCGCCAGGCGCAGTACTCCCAGCACAACGAGCGCCGCCGTTGGATCCGGATCCTCGGATACGCCCTGCTCGCCGCAGGCAGCGTCCTGATGATTACAGCCGGTGCCACGTATCTGTCCTTCCAAAGCGCAATGCTGCGCGCAACGGGATACGTCGATTCCGGCGACCAGATCGGTGCCGAGCAATACCTGACCGAAAAGCTCGGAAAATCGAATCCGTTTTTCAATTCACACCGCGAAAGCCTTTCGTATACGATCCGCAAGCTGTGCCGCGAGGAACGCTACAACGAGGCGTACCGCATCATTTCCGACACACCATTCGCCTCGATGCTCGAAGACGTCTGCCGTGAGGCCTCCGATCGCGCACTGGAACGGGGCGACTGGGAAACTGCATATCTGTATGCACTCGGCGCTCCCACACCGTTTGACGACGAGATCACCTCTGCCGCCATCGACGTCCTCCTGGATCCGTATGCCGGCTCGCTGGACGAGGACGCCTATCGCGTTGCACAAAAGAGTGGCGATACCGCGCGCTTAGACGACGTTCTTGCAGCCTTCGTCAGAACGGCCTGCAGCGAAAACCGGTACCACGCCGCCATGCGCGCCGCACAGCGGATCTCCGACGAAACGATCTCCGCCACAACCGTCGCAGACGTGTTCAGCATTGCCACGCGCTATTACTTCAGCCACAACAACATGGAGGGCGCGGCCGCCTTCATCGGTGCGTACCGCACAGCGGAGAGCACCGTGGATGAGGACATCAAGGATGCGCTGATCGTATACTTCTCGCAGTCCACCGACGCCGACAGCGCCTTCTTCCTTGCAAAGCAGTTCGGCATCGACGCCTCCCACATTCAAATCGCACCCGAGGACAGCGCCATCCGCGCCGACATCGCCGGTCTTTATCCACTCCTGACGGCAGAGCAGAAGCGCAGCTATCACGCATCCTCCATCACCTGCGGAGGTCTGCTGCTGTATCTCGATAAGAACGGCAGCGTGACGCTCGGCAACCATCCGTCCGGGGCATCCCCCACCACAGGCGATCCTTCCATGAAGGAGGCACAGGCACGCCTCACCGCACTTCTGAAGGGCAAGCCGGCCGTGGTTTCTCTGGCCTCCGGACCGCACATGACAGCATTTCTGCACGCAAACGGAACGGTAACCCTCGTTCCAAACAGCATTATCGGAAACAAAAAGGCCCCAGACAACGCAGATGAGGCCGCACTTTCCGAGGCTGCACAGGCGCTGACGGACGTCGTAGCCGTCACCGCGGGCGACGCGCACTTTGCGTTCCTGCACGACGACGGAACCGTAAGCTGTCTTGGAAGCAACGCATCCGGACAGTGCGAAACCGATACCTTCGCATGGGAGGGCATCGCCGCCATTGCCGCGGGTGCCGATTTCACCGTCGGTCTGAAAATGGACGGAACCGTTGTCGTATGCGGCTCGGATAAAGCAGGTCAGGCAAGCGTTTCCGATCTGCACAACGTCATTGATATCGACGCCTGCGCGCAAACGACCGTCGTTCTGTTTTCCGACGGCTCCATCGGTCTGCGCGGGGAGCACTCCATGGGCATCGCCGAGGCGATTTGGCTGGAAAACGTCGTCCGCATCCGTGCCGGCGGCTCCGCCATCATTGCACAGCTTCGGGATAACACCTATACGCTGTGCGGAGGATGTGCCGAAACCGGCAATTACGGCTCGGTCGCATCGTGGAAATCCCTCACCGACTACGCAATCGGCAGCGTGTGCGCCGCATCGCTTGACAGCAGCGGCGTCGTCCGCACCACCGGAACAAACCGTGCAAAACAGTAATAGTGATAAAAGGATCCAGCCTTGACTGATATGAATACTACAGAATTTGAAACAACCGAACAAGCCACGCCTCTCACGCAGGAGGCCACAGAAGCGGAGGAAGCAACCTCCGCAGCGGAGATGCAGACCGAAGAAGCACCTTGCTCTGCCGCGGAGGCGGATGCAGAGGAGGCGGTGTCCGACGAGGACAGCGCATCCGACGATTCCGCCGATCCCGCCCCCGTGCGCAAGTCGCCCATCAAGCGCGTGCTTGGCGCGTGCGGCATCTTCCTTGCTGCACTTTTGCTCGCATTCGGCGTGCTGTGCGCCGTGCTTTTCCGTCTGACACCGCCGATCACCGTCGATCTCAACGCGACCGTCACGGTACAGGCGCTGGATAGCTCCGCGTTTCTGTCCGCAATTACGGAGTGTGAGCCCTCGCCCGATTCCATCGACACCTCCTCGGTGCGGGAGGATGTCCTGCATCTGACGTTTTTCGGGTTCATCCGTCACGACGTTCCCGTTTCCGTCCGCGACCTCAGCGCACCGACCGTCACGGTCTATCGGATCACCACCTACCCCGGCGCCGTCATTCCTCCCGCACGCTGCGTACGCACCTGTGAGGACGAAACGGCCGTCACGCATACCTTCTCCACCTCTCCGGACACATCAAAGACGGGAACGACAACAGCCGTTCTGCGCACGGAGGATTCGGGCGGAAACGTCACGGAAACGCAGGTCGAGATCACCGTATCCGATTCGGGACTCTGTCTGCTTTGGGAATTCGGCTCCGAGGATCTCTCCCCGGAGGAATTCGTCCGTGCACAGCTGCCGGACTATGATACCTACGACTGCTCCGCAGTCGCACCCGATCTCTGCGGCGTATACGTTGCCGCCGCAGATAAGGACGATACGCGCATCCTGCTTTCCGTCGCTGTGGCAGACACCGCTCCCCCGACGGGCAAGGCAAGCTCCCATAACCTCCTGGCAGGCATGACGCTGCGCATCGAGGACTTCATCACGGAGCTCTCCGATGCCTCCGAGGTGACGCTTTCCTACGTGACCGCGCCCGATTTCAGTC
This sequence comes from Clostridia bacterium, assembly GCA_017628075.1. GTDB lineage: Bacteria > Bacillota > Clostridia > Oscillospirales > CAG-272 > RGIG3925. Next base: position 11,591 of record JAGBZV010000008.1, on the reverse strand, counting down.
TTCGTACCCCACAGACCGTTTCCATTGAGGCACTTGACGCCGCAGGAAACGCAACCGTATTCACAAGCCATCTTCTGATCTGGGAGCTTCCCGGAAGCTTCCGCGTGGAATGCGGCACTACGGCGGCAGAGCTTCGCCAAACGCTTTTTGCCTCGCTGATGCAGGCGCACGTTTCGCTCCCCGCAATTGACGCCTCCTTTGATCCGCAAACGGCCGCCCCCGGCACGTATTCCGTGCCGCTGCACGGTGCGTACAGCTCTCCCGTCATTGAGATCGTCATGACCGATACCACGGCCCCCAAGCTCAAGCTCAAGTCGGGCATCGCCTATATCGGTGCCAAGCCGACACCGGAATCTCTCGTGGACGAGCTGATCGATGCAACCGACGTTACCCTGTCCTTTTTGCAGGAGCCAAACGTTTCCATCGCAGGAGTCGTCACCGTCACCGTTTGCGCACGCGATGCGGGCGGCAACGTCACGCAGGCGGAAACCACGCTGACCGTCATACCCGACACCACAGCTCCCGTCATTTCCGGTGTCAAGGATATCTTCATGCAGATCAACGGCACCGTTTCTTACAGAAACGGCGTCAGTGCGTACGATAACGCCGACGGTACCGTTCGCGTAACCGTCGATGCCTCCGGTGTGGATATCACGACGGCAGGCGTCTATACCGTTCTCTACAAGGCAACCGACCGCGCGGGAAATACCGCAACGAAGAGCGCCAAGGTCTATGTCACGGGTGCAACGCAGGAATCCATCGACGCATACGCAGACTATATTCTCTCCATCACTACGACGAGCGCGATGACAGACCGCCAAAAGGCATACGCCATCTATTCCTGGTGTGCAAAGAATATCCGCTATTCCACGTCCACCTCGCATCTTATGGGACATTACCTGCAGGCGGCGTACTCCGGCTTCACCACCCGTGCCGGAAACTGCTACACCTATTACGCCGTCGCCTCTGTGCTTCTGACGCGCGCAGGCATCGAAAACATGGAGATCCACCGCAACAATCCAACCTATCCGCACTATTGGAACCTCGTCAAGATCGACGGCTCCTGGTATCATCTTGACACCTGCCCAAAGCAAAAGAAGTACCCTCTGGTGGCATTTCTTCTGACCGATCAACAGGTCCGCGAATATTCAAAGAAGGCCACGGGCTACTATTCCTTTGACGCCTCTCTGTATCCGCCGACACCGTAATCCGCAATCATCCGCAGAATAAGAAAGGACTCGTTCACACATATGAAAAAGCTGCTTACACTCCTGCTCATCCTCTGTGTCACCGCTGCGGCCGTTTCCTGCACCGGCCCCTCAGATACGCCCTCCGACACGGACGGCTCTGCGCCCGCCGCAACCGACACGCAGACCGGAACCGATACCGATATGACGCCCGTCACGGACGAGCATCCCGGCACCGATACAGAGCAGCCCTCCCCCCCCCCGGCGGAAGGGTATCTCATCCGTCTTGACTCCGGTGTATCCATTCAGCTCGGCGCTGCCGCAGAAGACGCACTCCAGGCACTCGGCACATACAGCGACGTCATGGAGGCACCGAGCTGCATCCACGAGGGCTTCGACCGCGTCTATACCTGGAGCGGCCTCTACACGCTTACGACCGCCCCCAACGCGCAGGGCCAGGATTACATCACGGAGTTTTCCCTGCTCTCCGACCTTTCCGCAGTTGTGATCGGAGATGCGTATCTGTCCATCGGCTCCTCCGAGTCCGATATCCGCACCGCCCTCGGCGATCCCACAGAGGACGTATTCGGCGTACAGACGTACCGCACGGAGGGTGCCGTCATTACCGTCACCATTGACGGCGGAGCCGTCACGGGATTCGTGCTCGCATATCCCGCAAATTAAGCCAAACGCACACATAAAAAAGACCACCGCGCTCCCATTAAGAGCCGGTGGTCTTGCTTTCTTTTATTGGAAATAGGATCAGGACTGAACGGAATAGTTCGGTGCTTCCTTGGTGATGCTGATGTCGTGCGGGTGGGACTCACGCAGACCTGCACCCGTGATACGGACGAACTGAGAGTTCTTCTGCAGCTCCTCGATTCTTGCGCATCCGCAGTAGCCCATACCTGCGCGGATACCGCCCAGCATCTGATATACCGTATCGGAAACGGGGCCCTTGAACGGAACGCGGCCCTCGACACCCTCGGGAACAAGCTTCTTGTTGCCCTCCTGGAAGTATCTGTCCTTGGAGCCCTTTTCCATTGCGGCAAGAGAGCCCATACCGCGGTAAACCTTGAAGGAACGGCCCTGGTAGATCTCCATCTCGCCGGGAGCCTCCTCACAGCCTGCAAACAGAGAGCCCATCATGAGGACGTCCGCGCCTGCAGCAAGTGCCTTGACCATATCACCGGAATACTTGATACCGCCGTCGGAGATGACCGGAACGCCGTACTTCTGCGCAACGCAGGCAACGTCGTACACTGCGGTGATCTGGGGAACGCCGATACCGGCAACGATACGGGTGGTGCAGATGGAGCCAGGTCCAATACCAACCTTCACCGCATCCGCGCCTGCAAGGATCAGATCCTCAGCGGCAGCAGCCGTTGCGATGTTTCCGGCGATCAGCTGTGCGTCAGGATATACGCTCTTGATATTGGCAACACACTCGATGATATTCTTGGAATGGCCGTGTGCGGAGTCCAGAACGAGAACGTCTGCACCTGCATCAAGCAGCTTGCCTGCACGCTCAACGACGTCGGAGGTAACACCGATCGCCGCACCGACGAGCAGTCTGCCGCGCGCATCCTTTGCGGAGTTGGGATACTTGGTCGCCTTCTGGATATCCTTGATGGTAATCAGACCGCAGAGAATACCGTTATCGTCAACCAGCGGGAGCTTCTCGATCTTATAGCGGGAGAGGATCTCACGCGCCTTGACCAGATCCGTGCCGGCCGGCGCGGTGACGAGGTTATCCTTGGTCATGACATCGCCGATGGGCATATTGTAATCGGTAAGGAAACGCATATCGCGGTTGGTAATGATACCGACCAGCCTCTTGTTCTCATCACAGATCGGCACACCGGAAATGCGGTACTTTGCCATCAGCGCGTCTGCTTCAGCGACGGTATTGTCCGCCGCAAGATAAAACGGATCGGTGATAACGCCGTTCTCACTTCTCTTGACGCGCAGGACCTCTTCCACCTGGCGCTCAACGGGCATATTCTTGTGAATGATGCCGATACCGCCCTCGCGCGCCATCGCGATCGCCATTGCGGACTCTGTAACGGTGTCCATTGCCGCACTCATCATCGGGATATTCAGGGTGATCTTCTTGGTAAGGCGGGTGGTAAGGGTAACCATCTTCGGTACGATTTCGCTGCGTGCGGGAATCAGCAGCACGTCGTCAAAGGTCAGCCCCTCTTTTACGAATTTTTCGGATACGTTTTCGTTTACCATCGAGTTTCAAAGCTCCTTTACAGTCGTATTTTTTGAAAATTATGTGGATGTTTTGGTGTACCTGATAAAAAAACGCCGGTCAGCCTTGCACCTGGATCACCAATGCCGTCCGTTCGATTTGGACGCACCGATGCCGCAGAGCACTTTGCCGCCGGGAAAGCCTGCATACAGACATGACACGCCGCCGCCGCGATCATCGTGACCGCGCCGTTCACTGCACTTTCCGGGGAACGCGAAGTGGTTGACTGTCATTATCCGATACTCCTGCATTTGGAATGTATTATTATATATGATATCATATTTTGCGTCTTTTGTCAAGTGTCTTTCACGAAGTTTTTAATATAGGTTCGCGCCTTTTTTCATAGACAAACGAGGTACAGCGGGTGCAGTTTTCGCCCCTTTCCGCGACAAAAAGCGAAAAACCCCTTGATTTTCCGGCAAAAGTTTGATATAATAATGGTGTATTTATTTTGTTTCCATCTGTCTTTCCGAAGAAAATCACACGTAAGAGAGGTTCTTTGCTTTGAAACCAATGGATATCTACGCCAGGCTCTCACAGTTCAAAAGCATGAAGCTGCTGCTTGGTCTTGGCATGACGCTTCTTTCCACGCTCTTATATATCGTTATGGTCGGTCTGCCTGCCCTTGCATCGGCGGTCCTTTCCTACATCCTTCTTCCCGTATGGGCGGCGCTTTCGCTGTTTCTGTGCTTCAAGCTGCACCGCTCCGTGGGATACCGCATCGACGCGGGACAAACCGCCATCATTACGGGCGCGGTCGCAGACGGCTATATTCCCGAAAACAGCTTCGGGGTATCACAGGAGCTGCTTGGCCAGCGCTTCCGCACGTCCAAGAGCTATTTCAACGCGAAAAAGCACATCTCCTCTGCCCTTTGGGAGCTGAACACCATCTTCACCCGTGCCTCCTCGCTGATCGGTGAGGTCCCCGGCATGAAAATGATGGTCGAGATCGGACGGCAGTTTCTGCGTCTGCATCTGTCGTTTATGACACACGCGTGCCTTGCGTACACGGTCTTCCGCGGTGACGAGGGCCTGTATCTCAGCGCGGCTGAGGGCTGTGCCATCTATGCAATCAACTGGAAGCAGCTCTCCAAAAACGCCGCAGATATCGCCATCGGCTTCTGCGTCGCGCTCGCGGTTCTTACCGCCGCGCTCGGAATTGCGCTGTTTTCTCTGATGGGGCTCATCGGTCTTGGAAGATACGCCTATTTCGGCGTCATTCTTGCGATGATGCTTTTGCTGTGCATCAAATATGCGTACGTGGATCCGCTGTTTGAGGTGCTCTTTACCCATACGTATATGCGACTGGCCGAATTTTCCGAGCCATCTCCCGACTTTTTCCTGCGTCTTGAAAAAATGTCCCCCGCATTTGCACAGCTTGCAGGACTTGCCAACGGAAAATTCCCAACGCCAAAGCGCGCCCACACCTTTGCTCACCTGCGCAGACGCAGACAGGTGCGCCGGACTCCACCCGCGCAGGCGCCCGATGCGCGCCATACACTCGTCTGTCCGCGCTGCCGAACGGCAAATCTGCCGAACGCCCGCTTCTGTGCCGGCTGCGGCACACAGCTCAGACGCTGAAGCACACCTCTCCATATACTGTAAAGGAACGGTCCGCCCGCCCTGCTCCGTGCAGGCCGGGAGGCGCCGCCTCCAAAGCTCCGTCCCGCGCAAGAATGGCCACCGGTCACAATGCCGCATCCAACCGTAAACCACCGAATTCATACCGCATAAGCAAAGGAACAGCGCAATGATTTATAACAACATTCTCGAAGCAATGGGACACACACCCATGATCCGCCTGCAGCGGATGTCCGAGCCGGGCGCAGCGGAGATCCTCGTCAAATTCGAAGGACTCAACATCGGCGGCTCCATTAAGACACGCACGGCGTTCAATATGATCCGCGACGCGGAGGAGCGCGGGCTGATCGGCCCGAACACCGTCATCGTCGAGCCGACCTCCGGAAACCAGGGCATTGGTCTTGCTCTTGTCGGCGCAGTCCGCGGATATAAGACGAAAATCATCATGCCCGACTCCGTTTCCGAGGAGCGCAGGATGCTGGTTGAGCATTACGGCGCTGAGGTCATTCTCATTCACGATGCCGGCAATATCGGACTGTGCATCGAGGAATGTCTGAATACCGCCCTGCGCATGAAGGCAGAAGACCCCAACGTCTTTGTCCCGCAGCAGTTTGAAAACCCTGCAAACCCCGCCATCCAGCGCAGCCAGACGGCAGAGGAGATCCTTTGCGACGTCAATGCCCCCATCCACGGCTTCTGCTCCGGCATCGGCACGGGCGGCACCATCACCGGCATCGGTGAAGCACTCAAGGAAAAGAACCCCGACATCGTCATCTGGGCAGTCGAGCCGGAAAACGCGGCGATCCTGTCCGGCGGCTCGATCGGCACGCACGTGCAGATGGGCATCGGGGACGGCGTGATCCCCGCCATTCTGAACACCGATATCTACGATGATATCTGCATCGTCAAGGACGAGGAGGCCCTGCAGACCGCCCGCGATCTTTCTCTCAAGGAGGGAATCCTCTGCGGCATCTCCAGCGGCACGAACGTCGCAGCCGCAATCCGTCTGGCGCGTGTGCTCGGTGAGGGAAAAACCGTCGTCACCGTTCTGCCCGATACCGCAGAGCGATACTTCTCCACCCCTCTCTTTGAAGCACCCACCTCCAAGGGCTGAACCACCAAAAAACAATCCCCCGTCAGCAAAGCGTACCGTTTTCACGGCCGCCCGGACGGGGATTTCTTATTCTTGCGAAAGGGGTTGTTGCAAGTTGAAAGCTTGCGACAGCCCGGGGGCACGCAGTGACCCGAATTTCCCGGTTTTCATGCGAAAATCGCATGAAAATGCCCCTTCACTGAGGGGCAAGGGAAACTTCTATGGGGCTGGGGCACGTAAGTGCAGCAGCCCGTTAATCCAGGGAGAACGCCTCCATTTGCGCAAGGCAGATCGAGCGCAGAGAAACGAGCGGTATTCCGCAGGATTGTGCATACCGGACGGTCATACCGGTGCCGCTGCGCGCCGATTCGGGCTCGTAGCAGGTGATTCCCACCGCAGACAGATCCACGAGCATCCGGTTGCGCCGGCGCATACATTCGCTGTCATACGACTCCTGCAGACAATAGACCTCCGCACGGGAAAGCACCTCCTCGTACAGTGCACGTTCCTCCCCGGACCAGCCGCGCGTCTGATCGCGACACGGCATCAGCACAATCAGACGCAGCTCCGGATGCACCGCACGAAGACGGAGCACCGCCGCGCCCGCAAGCAGATCGAAGCCGCGTGCACCGCCGCAGTAGAAGACAGTGACACCCTGGTAAAACAACGTCTCTATCTCACGGTCCAGGCACTCGCGCAGCGTCATCAGAAACGCCCCTGCCTGCTTCTGCAGCGCAGGGGAAAGCAGCCTTCGGTGCCCTGTAAAAAAGCACGCCTGCATTCGCAGTAACGAAAGCGCCTCCACCGTCTGCGGCGTCATGGCAGGCGCCCATGCGGCGACGGATGTATCTTGCATGGCAAATCTCCTTTTATTTTTTCCGAAAAAAATGACGGTACGGCGATGATTGCGCCGGCGGAGAACAAAAGTTCTGTATGATTACATTATAGCAGAAACCACACGCTTTGTCAAGGGATTTACAAAAACACGTTCCCGCCGTACGGCGACAAAAATATTGACGGAAATTTTCAGCACAGCATTGACAAGCATAAAAGGATGTGCTATTATAATACTGAAATCCCCCAAAAAGCCAACGAAGGGGATACAAACGAACGCGATCGGTGATGCCGCCGATACAAATGCAAATATGCACGGAGGTTTACAGCCATGATGACCAATGCAGAAATCAAGGACGCTGCGTTTGCTCTTTCCTGCCACCCACAGCGATGTGGAGAACAGTACTATCTCTACTGCCGCGGATTCCTCGAAACCAAATATGAGAATTTTCACAACCTGCGCCGCGCACGCATGGATGCGTATTTGTTTGACCACTATACGCTGGAATTCAGCGACTACGATCTGATTATCGGACGCAACTCCCTGAGCTACAATCCCACCCCGGAAATGCTTGCTGAAATCGCACACGCACAGGACGTTATGTCCCATGCCGGTGAATATCCCTCCGGCGCCAAGCCATCCAATACGGGCCACCGCGTCATCGACTTTGAGCTGTTGCTCAGAGAGGGTGTTGAGGGCGTTCTCGCTCGCGTGCGCGAGGCGCGCAGCAAGGTGAATTTCTGCGAGCCGGACAGCTTTGCCCGCGACGTGTTCTATCAGTCCATGGAGATCTCCCTCGCCGGTCTGATCCGATTCGGTGCGCGCGCACAGGCCGCGCTTGCCGCCGCCGCAGAAAAGGAAGAAAACGCCGAGCGCCGTGCCCAGCTGCAGGTGCTTGCCGATATGTTCACGCGCATTCCTGCAAAGCCGGCGCAGACGTTCTACGAGGCCATCCAGAGTATGTGGTTCGTACAGTTTGCACTGTATCTGGTGGATGACGTTACGCTGACGGGCCATCCCGATCAGTACCTCTATCCCTATTACAAGGCAGACCTTGCCGCAGGCCGCATCACACCGGAATTTGCCATGCAGCTCATCGAGCAGCTGTATTTCAAGCACAACGAGATCTACGGCTCCTGGCCGGCCTCCCTGATGGTCGGCGGCGAGGACCGTGACGGCAATCCCGTCTGGAACGAGCTGACCTATATGTGCATCAAGGCGATCCGTACGACCGGTCTGATCAATCCGTCCGTTTCCGTGTGCTATACCGACAAGATGCCCGACGACCTACTTGCGCTGTGTATGGAGATCATTGCACAGGGCTATACGCGTCCGTCGCTGTTCAACCACGAGGTCATCTCGCGCGGACTTCGGAACGCAGGCGTTTCCGAGCGCGATGCGCGCTATTATATACACTCCACCTGCGTGGAGATCACCCCCATCGCATCCTCCCATATCATGGTTGCAACCCCCTACGTCAATCTCTGCAAGGCGTTTGAGTACGTTCTCTACGAAAAGCAAAAGCCGTATACCATCGGCCCGCTTCTGAACTGCGGTCCCGGCTGGGGCGGCTGTGAGCCGACACCGTTTTTGCTCCACGACGTCGATTTCAAGCTGGAGGAGCTCGACACGTGGGAGAAATTCCTTGCGCTGATGAAGCGCGTGCTGTCTGAGATCATCGGCTCGCACGTTGCGGGTGTCATGCGCGTAACCGAGCTTCGCCGCCGCTATACCTCCTCTCCGCTGGCGAGCGCATTCATTGATGACTGCATTGCACGCGGCCTTGACGTTTCCGTCGGCGGCGCGCGCTACAACTACTGCTATCCGAACGTCCCCGGCGTTATCAATCTCATCGACAGCCTCGCCGCGATCCGTCAGGTCGTCTTCGAGGAGGGCAAGGCCACCCTGTCCCAGATCGCAGAGATGTGCAAAAACAATTTCGAGGGCAACGAGTTCCTCCGTCAGTACATCATCAATCGCTGCCCCAAATTCGGAAACGACGATAATGCGGTAGATGACCTTGCCGTGGAGCTGTACGACTTTATCGACAGCGAGGTCACTCGTTTTACGTCCGCAATCGGCGGTACGGCGCATCCCAGCTATTTCGCATACGTCTATCACGGATGGATGGGCTCCATGACCGATGCGACGCCCGACGGACGTCTGGCAGGCCAGGCGCTGTCCGAGCATCTCGGTGCCGTCGGCGGCATGGATCGCAATGGCCCGACCGCAGTCCTCCACTCCATCGCCAAGCTCGATCAGAGTAAGGGTATCGGCGGTATCGCCACAAACTACCGATTTGCAAAGAACTTTATTTCGTCGACGCAGGGCAATGCTGCTGTTTGCAGCTTCGTGCGCTCGTTCATGGACAACGGCTGCTTTGAGATCCAGTTCAACGTCATCGATAAAAAGGAGCTGCTTGATGCGCGTGAGCATCCCGAGCAGTACCGCACGCTGCTCGTCCGCGTTGCCGGCTATTCCGACTACTTTGTCAACCTCGGAGATAACATCAAGGACGAGATCATCGCCCGCACGGAAAACGGCGGCATTTGAGTAAACCTCATAAAAACAATGAATCCGACCTGTGATCGCGATCACAGGTCGGATTTTTCGTCTGATATACAGGCGCTTACTTTTTCAGCACCTCATGGTAGAGCTCCATTTGCTTTTCCGTCGGCCGATAGTCGGGATGCGAGCAGCAGGGCACGGTAGGCGGTGTGCCGTCATCGCCCCAGAACGGTGTCAGGAAATCATTTTCGTAGAGCACCCGATCCTCCTCAAGCCGGAAATCGGGGACGTCGTAGGGCTTGCCTCCCTCGAGCACCGAGCGGTGTCCGAGAATCGCGACCGACGCCATAACGGTTGCCGAATACAGATCAAAGGGAGCAGGCGGCTGCACGCCATCTCTGACGCAGTCAAAGAACAGACGCACGGTCAGATAGTCACCGCCGCCGTGTCCGGACTCCTTGATCAACTCCTCGTCGCGGTCGTTGTAGTCCGGCGTGTAGAGGCGCTCACACTCCGCGCCCTCCGGGACGTCCCATTCGTTGTATCGGAGCATGAGCTGCTCACCCATGCCGCGCAGATTTTCTGCCTGTCCCTTCGTACCGCAGATGCGGTAGGAATTGTGGTGTGCACCAAAGGAAGACCACGCAGTTACGCGGAATACAGAGCCGTCGTCGTTCTGCGTCGTGATGTTTGCAGCGCGGTCGGCTGTATACGACGCCATCGGAACGTCCTCTGCATACGGCTCAAACATTGCGAACGCCGTTACCTTCTTGGGTGTCGCGCCCGTTATATACATGATTGGTCCGAGGGAATGGGTGATGTAGTATGTTTTTGGAATATAATTGCGCCAATGCTCTGCAAAATATCTGCCGTGCTTAATAAAATCCGTATCCCAATCGCTGAAGGGGTGGTTATACTCACCCTCTGCATACAGGATCTTACCCAGAGTGCCGCCGTCTACAAGGCGCTTCATTTCACGGTTGAACAGCATATACGGATAGTTTTCCGCAACCATATAAATGCTCTTGCTCTTTTCAAACGCACGCGCAAGCGCGACGCCCTCTCCCATCGTGCCGTTGGAGGTACACTCGCTGAACACGTGAAGATTCCGCTCAAAGCATTTGATTGCATAGGGAGCGTGCTGATGGAAATTGTTTGCCAGGATGACCGCATCCATCGGATGCTCAATAAACGCATCGAAATCGTCGTACATGACCACGCTTTCCCCAAGGAATTTCGTGGCAGAATCTCTGCGCACCGGATCCTTTTCGCACAGAGCAACGATCTCTGCGCCAAACAGCTTGAAGTTTGCGGCTAAAACCTGACCTCTCCAGCCGCCAAATATGCCTACTCTGAGTTTTTCCATACGACTTTCCTCCATTATCGGATCGTATTCAAATTCACGGAGCTGCGTCTGCGGCGCACACCGCTTCAGCCCATACCGTCGTCGGAGGTACATCAGCGCCCTCCGCTTGTGAGTATTATATCATACTTTCCTAAAAAGTCAATAGAAAATCTGCATTTCCAAGAAAAAAATTTGAAGCCTTATCCAAGCAGAACAAGCCTGCAAATATCGCCGCGACGCAATGCGTTTTCCGTGTGCCGCAAGGCTGGTTGCACCGCGAAGTGATTTTATCCACCGCAGGTGAATTTCTTCCGCAATCGGAAGATTTAATTGAAAAAAGGTGCGCAACGTCGGGTAAAAATGACTAAAAGTACACCATTTGCGTTGCTCGTCAAATCGGAATTTATTTAACTTCCCAACCGATAATAGCACAATACATCAGCACAAGCCCTGTACTGAGCAAAGCACCGCCGATGATATCGGTAATCCAATGTACGCCTGACACAAGTCTGCCTATAACCATAAAGGCAATAAACACGGTAATCGTAAACAATACACATTGCCTGAATAAGTCGTTTTTAATACGGGTACTAAACTGCATCATTGCCGTAGGCATCACACACATCACAAGCATAGTTGTTGATGACGGATATGAAGCTTCTAAATATCCGTTGATGAGTGTCGGTCTGTAAGTGATAACAACTATTTCAAAGAAGATATATACCGCCATTACGACGATCTACAATCCACCGAGAGTAAGAATGCTTCGGTCAACTTTTAATAGG
>JAGBZV010000076.1 GCA_017628075.1 Clostridia bacterium | reverse complement strand
TAGCGTGTTAAAGTCAAGCGTTTTGCGAAAAAATTCGGATTTTATAATTATATACAATTTCAGCTATAGCATCTGCCCGATATATATGCAATCAAACAGATGTATGTAAGCAGAAAGAACCGGAGCACGGAACCTGAGTATGTTCCGTGCTCCGGATGACATGACAGATCAGAATCAATATGCGAAGCTGCCTTCGTATACCCAAACGGTATTTCCGCCGAGCAGAATACGCTCGTCTGTATAATTGACCGTCAGCGTACCGCCGGGAAGCTTAACCGCAATATCGGTTCCCTTCTCGCAATAGCCGTTTTCGCACGCAGCAACGACGGCTGCGACAGCTCCGGTACCGCAGGCAAGGGTTTCACCGTTGCCGCGCTCCCAAACACGCGCTCTCAGCGTCGTGCGATTCACCACACGGACGAATTCCGCATTCACACGGTCCGGGAACAAATCTGCGTACTCAAACTTCGGGCCAATCGAAGCGAGATCCAGCGCATCCAGGGCATCCGTAAAGACGACACAGTGCGGATTACCGACAGAAACGCAGGTGATATTATAGGACGTACCGCCAATAATAACGGGAGCATTGACGACCGTTTCCATATCTGTATCCACAGGAATGTTCTTCGCGAGAAGATCGGCACATCCCATATCCACGGAAACGGAGCTTACCTTGCCGTCACGCAGGTAGAGATGGAGGCGATATACGCCGGCAACCGTTTCAATGGTCAGATATTCGGAGCGAATATATCCCATGTCATACAGATATTTACCGACACAGCGGATATTATTACCGCCCATCTTACCCTCTGTACCATCACGGTTGAAGGTACGCATCTTCGCATCTGCTACGCTTGAGCGCTCAATGAGCACGATACCGTCACCGCCGATTCCGTAGTGAGGCGTACAGTAGCTTACACACAAAGATTCCGGACAGGTGATCTTATTATCGAAGTTTTCAATGTAGATATAGTCGTTACCGCAGGAGTGCATCTTGACAAACGGTATCTTCTGTCTCCACAAACGCATTGCGTTGATATCAACGAGCTCAGTATTTGCACAGGTAAATCTGGATTCAAGGATCTCTGCAAGTGCATTGGCTGTATCGAGCGAGGTCAAGCACGGAATACCGAGCTGCATCGCACGCAGATGGAGCTGCGTATAGTTGCCGATATAGGTATCCTTGACCGTACCCGTATAGATGATATAATTGAGTGAGCCGTTCTCCATCAACTCTCTGATCTCACTGCTGTCGTTGTTGTTGGAAACAGTAATGACGTCGATGCCAAGCTGGGAGATCGCCTTTGCCGTGCCGGGCGTTGCATAGACGGTAATTCCAAGGTCATAGAAACGCTTAGCAAGAGAAATAGAATCAAGGTAGTCGTTTTCTTCAACGGAAAGCAATACGCCGCATCTCCGTGCGCGGTTGAACGGAACGACGAGATTTGCTGCGGTCAGGCCCTTGAACAGTGCCTCAGCCATCGTTTTACCGATACCAAGCACTTCGCCCGTAGACTTCATTTCCGGACCGAGGATGGAGTTGGCATCGTTGAGCTTTTCAAAGGAGAAAACAGGGACCTTAACGGTATAGTACGGAGGCGTTCTGTAAAGGCCGGTACCGTATCCAAGATCGGTGAGCTTTGCGCCAAGCATAACCTTTGCCGCGATATCAACCATCGGTACGTTTGTGACCTTGGAAATATACGGAATGGTTCTGGAGGCACGCGGGTTGACCTCAATGACGTACAGCTCGCCCTCATAAATGAGGTACTGAATATTGACAAGTCCCTTTGTACCAAGCGCCAGAGCAAGCTTCTCGGAGCATTCGCAGATGGTCTGCATATGCTTATCGGAGAGATTATAGGGCGGATATACTGCAATCGAGTCACCGGAGTGAACACCTGCGCGCTCAATATGCTCCATGATACCGGGAATGAGCACGTTTTCACCGTCGGAGATAACGTCGACCTCAAGCTCCGGACCGGGCATATACTTATCCACGAGAACAGGGTTATCAATACCGCCGGAGAGAATCATATTCATATAGTCGGTCGTCTGCTTATCAGAACGGGAGATCGTCATGTTCTGTCCGCCGATAACGTAGGACGGACGAAGCAGGACGGGATAACCGAGCGTATTCGCTGCAGAAAGCGCCTCGTCGACGGTCTTGACGCCCATACCCTTGGGACGGCGGAAGCCGAAGGTTTCAAGAAGCTCATCGAATCTTGCGCGGTCCTCAGCAAGGTCAATACCGTCTGCCGACGTACCGAGAATACGGACGCCGTTCTTATCAAGGAACTGCGTAAGCTTAATGGCCGTCTGACCGCCGAACGCAACGACGACACCGATCGGCTGTTCAATCTCGATGATGTTCATAACGTCTTCGGGGCTGAGCGGCTCAAAGTACAATCTGTCTGCGGTATCGTAGTCCGTGGAAACGGTCTCAGGGTTATTATTGACGATAACAACGTCATATCCCATCTTCTGAAGCGTCCAGACGCAATGGACGGAGGAGTAGTCGAACTCAATGCCCTGTCCGATACGGATAGGACCGGAGCCGAGAACCATAACGACCGGCTTACCGGAGCGCTTGAACGCACGGGATTCACACGCAGCATCCGTAGTAGAATAGAAATACGGTGTTTCTGCGTTATATTCTGCCGCACAGGTATCGACCATCTTATAACTGAACGCACACTTCTCCGGCATCTGCTCCACACCGCACAAACGCTTGAGTGCAGAGTCGGGATAACCAAGAGTCTTTGCTGCTCTGTAGTTTTCAACGGTCAGTCCCTCCTGCGCGAGCTTTGCCTCGAATTGAGCGAGGTTCTGCATACGTGCGAGGAACCAGCGGTCGATCTTTGTGATCTCAAAGATCTCATCAATGGATACGCCTGACTTCAGTGCCTCGAAGACTGTGAACAGGCGGCGGTCATTCTGCTCATAAAGACGCTCTCTGACAGGCTTATCGTCCAGGGGAGCCGCATTCAGAGTATCGAGGGAGATCTCCGCACCGCGGACTGCCTTCATCAGTGCCATTTCAAAGGACGTACCAATGGACATGACCTCACCCGTCGCCTTCATCTGCGTACCGAGCTTACGAGAGGAGCCTGCAAACTTATCAAAGGGCCACTTGGGGAACTTGCAGACGATATAGTCAACGGACGGCTCAAAGCACGCCACCGTCTTTCCAGTAATATCATTGTTGATCTCATCCAGCGTATAACCGAGCGCAAGCTTCGTCGTGATCTTTGCAATCGGATAACCCGTTGCCTTGGATGCCAGCGCAGAGGAACGGGATACGCGCGGATTGACTTCAATTACGGCATATTCAAAGCTGTTGGGGTTGAGAGCAAACTGACAGTTGCATCCGCCAACGATGCCGATTGAGGAAACAATGTCAAGAGATGCCGCACGGAGCATCTGATATTCCTTGTCAGAGAGCGTCAGTGCGGGAGCAACAACCACCGAGTCACCGGTATGCACGCCGACGGGGTCCACGTTTTCCATAGAGCAAACCGCGATGACGTTTCCGGCAGCATCACGCATCGTTTCAAACTCGATCTCCTTCCAGCCGGAGATGCACTTCTCAACGAGGATCTGCGTAATGGGCGACATATCAAGACCTGTGCGTGCGATGACGCGCAGCTCGTCTTCGTTTTCTGCAATACCGCCGCCGGATCCACCGAGTGTAAAGGCAGGACGGACGATAACGGGATAACCGATCTGCTCCGCGATGGCTAAAGAGGTCTCCAGATCCGTTGCGATCTCGGAAGGAACGCAGGGCTGACCAATCTCCTTCATTGCGTTGCGGAAGAGCTCTCTGTCCTCTGCACGGTCGATTGCATCAACCTGCGTACCGAGCAGGCGCACACCGTACTTTTTCAGCGTGCCGTCGCGGGAAAGCTGCATCGCAATGGTCAGACCGGTCTGGCCGCCAAGACCTGCAAGCAGTGCATCGGGACGCTCTTTTTCAATAATACGGCGGATCGTCTGTGCATTCAGAGGCTCCAGATAGATCGCATCAGCAAGATTCTTGTCGGTCATAATGGTCGCAGGGTTGGAGTTGACGAGGACAACGTGAATGCCCTCTGCACGAAGCACGCGGCAAGCCTGTGCGCCTGCATAGTCAAACTCAGCGGCCTGTCCGATAACGATCGGACCGGAACCAATGACAAGCACCTTATGAATATTTTTATCCTTTGGCATATCGTAAACCACGCTCACCGGAAAATATGAACATTACCGGCTGAGCTTCCTTTCTTTGAATGAATAACAATCGTATGGAATGAAGCTGTTGTCGGAATTATTGTTCAAGCATTTCAATAAAGCGGTCGTAGAGGAAGGAGGTAGAGTGCGCACCTCCAAGCGTGTCGGGGGTAAACTGCAGAGTGAAGCACTTCTTTGCAGGATATTCCATACCCTCACACGTACCGTCGTTGGCATTTGTATAGCGCTCAATTCCCACGTGGGAAAGGCTTTCCGCATCCACTGCATATCCATGGTTCTGGGACGTAATGTAGGTACGGGATCCGCCGATCTCACGGACGGGGTGGTTACCGCCGCGGTGACCGAGAGGAAGGCGCTCTACGCGTCCGCCAAGTGCAAGAGCTGCAAGCTGATGTCCGAGCCCTACTGCGAAAACGGGAAGCTCACCGATGATCTTTGCAAGCTCCGCTGCACATTCCGGATTGTCCTCGGGATTGCCGGGGCCGCCGGAAAGAACAACGCCACTCGGCTTATCGGAAAGAATTTCCTCTGCTGTCGTGTTATACGGAACAACCTTGACCGTGCATCCAAGCGCACACAGCGTACGGATCAGGCTTTTCTTGGTACCATAGTCAACCAACGTTACGCGGTACTTCTCCTCGCCCTCGGCGGGATATACAACCGACTCCTTTGCTGAAACGGAGGCTACACGCTGCTTGACGCAGTATGCACGAATGCCGTCCAGGCTTTCGGGGATGCTGTCACATATCATTGCGTTCATCGAGCCCTCCTCGCGAAGAATACGGGTAAGCTCACGCGTGTCGATACCAACGATAGCAGGAATCCCGTGCTCTCTGAAGTATCGGGTAAGATCATACTGTGAACGGAAGTTGGAGGGGGTTTCGCAAACGGAGCGTGCCACAAAGCCGGCAAGTGCACATTCGCCTTCAAAATCAGATTCGATGACACCGTAATTGCCGCACAGCGGGAACGTCTGTACCAATATCTGCCCTGCATATGCGGGATCCGTTATCATTTCCAGATAACCGACCACGCCGGTGTTGAAGACGAGCTCGCCCACAGAATCAAGCTGTGCGCCAATGCTCGTTCCCTCAAAAACCGTGCCATTGCTTAATACTAAAAATGCCATGTGAAACTTCTCCTCAGACGATCGTCCGAGGTCTCCTTTCCGAATGATCTCAGATTTTTGCAAGATATGAAAACAATATGTATAATAACTCTCTATTATATATATTATAATCCTATTCCGCACCGTTGTCAAGAAAAACATTGCATATTTTCCGATTTTTTTCATTTTTTTATCAAAGAAGGAATTTTTTCTGTTTCTTTCCTCAAAATTTCGTCATTATGTCTTCCGTAAAATAAAATGGCGCAGCATTTCACTGCGCCAAAATATTTCGTATTTACGACCGGGCAAGACGTTGGTTTTCCATCAACGGGATCTGACGAGATTATAGAGAATTCGGTCTGCAACGGGATCGGAACCGACGTTGCCAAGCAGCTTAAACGTATTGACAAGCACAGAACCGGATCCGAAGGCAAATTCGCCCAACGTAAGAGCGCCAAGACATCCCTCCTGCACAAACAAACCGCTGCCATAAGCGGCACAGATCGTTTTTTGCGGCTGTGCGGTACCGATCATATAATGATCGGGATAAACACGCTTAAACAAATCCGTATCAAGAATACCAAGGTCCGCAAGCTCACCGAACACATCGGAATCCGCGATATAATTATCCATGTGGTAGAGCCAGTTGCGGATGTAGATACGGTAACCGAACACAGAAGCAAGACCGTCTTTGGCATTGCTTACAAACTCAATTTTACCCATAAATCTCTGGTCGGAGGTGTTCGTATGCTGCCAGAACGCATCATCCAATATGAGCACGCGCTTGCCCTCAGATGCAAGCTGCAGAATCCGCTCGCCTTCTACTGCAAACATATCCTCATTCAGTGTCCCCACACAGATAACGTCCGCATCTGCGGGATTCTCCGTCACAGCAGCACCGCAGAATGACAGGAAGCGCAGAGCCGCATCCATTGCTCCAATCGGATACACACTAAGACAGAGTGGGGCAAAGGTATCGTCGAGCACGCGGAAACGCATTGAGGCACACGACGGCTGGCAGATTCCAGCTACGTGCACAGAGAATACGTACGCTCCGGGGGCAAATCCGGGAAGCATCAATGTCATGACCGATGCAGCCAATGGCTTTCCCTCAGGATAAACAAAGGAAACCTGTTCTCTCCAAACGACACCATTTTTACCGGAAACGGACACGACCGCATCGTAGGTACCGGCCATCAGTGTATCCATGTTACAAAGGACCGCTTCCACCTCAAAGGGTGTGTTCGGATACAGCGCGTGGCTTTCTGTAAAGAACGACCATTTTACAGATGCAAAACTGTCACGCAGTGCATCAACAACGCCGGGGTTAAGGCAGTGATCACAGTAATATACACCCTCATTGCTGACGGTAAAGCTTGTCAGACTGTATCCGCACAGCTTCGGATTTGCACGAATCGGGTCGATGCTCTCGATACGCTGCGCAGCATTCGCCTCAACAGATGCCATCAAAAAATCGCGCGGTGTCGGATAGACGTGGTGAAGATTGTATTTTTCGATCCATTCCTCAAGCCGCTGCATCTGAATATTGCCATATGCGGCATCAGAGTTGAGATACAGATCATACAAGGCAAGCTGATAACCTACGCCGTATTCGCTCAGAAACACAGGGTTCGTTTCACGTCCGATATTTCTGACAAAATCCCTGATATCGTTCTGAATCGGGACCGTCGGATACAAATGAACGTCACCGACCTCCGTGATATACGGATCAATATCTGCGTTTCCTGTTCCGGGCGCACATTCGGAAGCATTCGGTCCTTCAGAACCCCAACCGTAGTCCCAAGCATCGGAACCGGGATTGGAGAAGCTGCCGATTGTCGCACGGGCGTCCCAGCGACCGCTGGACAAAAGAATCAGACGCGTAGGATCGAGCTTACGCATTTCGGGGAGATAAGAAACGGCCGTATCAAACACTCTCGATGTATCAGGAACGTTGGGATGTGAACGGGAGGTATTCGGGCCGGGCTGTTCGTTGAAGACACCCCAGATTGCAACGCAAACGTGGTTGCGATCACGGCGGATCATATTATCAAGATACGCGGCCATGTGCTCCTCCATGCCGGGATAATCCGACATTCCCCAAGAAACGGCGCACTCCTCGTAGACCATCATACCGATCTCATCGCAGAAATCAAGAATTTCCACAGGCGGCATTTCAGATAGATAACGCAGCGCGTTGAAGCCCATCGTCTTTGCGTGCACAACGACCTCCTTGCTTGGGAAGGTGTGTGCACAGGCAAGCCAGACACGCTTTCCGTTCAGATGGAAATAGCCGTCGATTACAGAAAAATCCTTGAAGCCAAAGCGATTGGTATAGAACGCAGCTCCGCAGATGCTTTTCACGCTGAGATTCAAGGTATACAGATTCGGGCTATCGGGAGTCCACAGGGAGAAGCTTTCCATCTTCAGATTGACAAGCATCGTCTTTGTTTCCCGTGCAAGAACAACACAGGAAACTGTTTCTGAAAGGATCACTTCCCTTCCGTCCAGGATCAGCGCATCCACAGAAATCTCAGCATCGCGATCAAGACGGTTTTCAAACGTAAGCTCGATCTCAACGTCTCCGGTTTTGCAGTCAGGCTTGATCCATCGGTCAATAAGCGCAACGCACGGTCTTTTCTCAAGAGCAACGTGACCGAAAATTCCTGTTTTTGGTACAACGGGATAATAGCTGTAGATCTGCGCATAGTTCGGTGTGGTTTTCATGGAAATCCCTTCCGGACCAATCTCTCCGGTAATCGGAGCATAGATGCGGCAGGCTATCAGATTTTCACCATCAGTCAGAGCATCCGTGATATCCATGGAAAATGCTTCCTCTGAATGGTTGTGCTGTCCAATCCATATGCCGTTTACCCAGACTTGACACAGGCACACGACGCGATCAAAGCACAAATGCAGCCGGTGCAGAGGATCTGCACGCAGATCCGTTTTGAAGATGTGGTAGCACCACAGCGGTGTCTTTGACGATAGAAACAGTCCGGCGAGTGTCAAAGGAATATTTGACGTCTTACATACAGCGCGTTCAAATGTATGCGTGTATAAAGAGAGATCAGACGAATCCGGTGCTTCAGGGCAGGCGAACCAATTTTGATCAAGAAGCTGCTTTTGCAGACGCATGAGTAATACCGTAGCTTTCGTATTGTAAAAGCTTCCCTTCCAAAAAAACGATAATCAAACATCCTCCTGGATTATGTTTATAATACGTTATTGTTATAGCATATTCTCGGGAGAATGGCAATATCCAACAGTCAAGAGCAGAATTTTTTACTCCTGAACCCTCATATCAGACGATTTCAAAGAATACGATCTCGCTTCCGAATTCTTCTGCAATCGTACAGTCGAGCCCGTTTTCCATCAGCTCGGCTCCCGTTGCGGTAAAGGACTGATCCTTTCTCTCGTAAAAATCGGCACGGTAAGTCAGCTCAGGATTCAGACCGCGGATGGAAACATGGATAGTCGGCTCATTCTGATTGGTGGGCTTGAACAGGAACAGTGCGCCGCCGATCTTGTTTTCGGGAATGAAATCACAGCCGTACTGCATGCCGTCCCAGTGTACATGGTCGGGTCGGGGCAAAGTATGATAGAGATTTGCATGACGGATCAGCGGTTTGACCTTTTCGTTGTGCAGGGGAAGATACTCTCTATAGAAATCCTCAAGGCCGTATTGAAGGTGTCCGTTTCCGTCCGGACCTGACCAGCTTCCGAGCGAAACAGCGCCCATGATTAAAGCTCGCATACCCATATGCTTGTCGCCGACTCCTGCATAATGTGAATCGCTGTCGGGGCAGAATGTATCGGGATTTGTGGGTGACAGAAGCTGGGCAGGCGGGAAGCAGTAGGATGAATCGTAGAAAGTAGTACGCAGACTCATCCAGTTTGCAGAGTCATCATTGTTGAAAACGGCGGCACGGTGCATTGTGGCATAATCCTTCATGGAACCACCGGATGAACAGGACTCATAACGGAAACCGGGGATTGACTCAATCAGATAGTCAGCGATATCGTAGAAACCGCGCGAGCACCAATACTGCACATCATTTCCGTTTGCATCATGACGGTTTTCCCTATAGGAAGCACATGCGATCGGCTCGAAGTCGGATCGCCAGGTGTCCGCATGATTGCTTGTAAAGAAATCGTATAACTTGCGCTTGCAGTAGGATGCACATTCCTCATTGCCAAGGTCTGCGACATGACAGAACCATTCCGGGCGGGCGGTGGGACCGATAGAAGTCAGATGATCATCGCCCTCAAGCACGGCACGTGAGTCATGAAGCAGAATGTAAACAGTCCAGTTCAGTCCCAGTGAGTGAAGATAGTCACCGTATTCGGCAAGATTTGAAGCTTGCGTACCCCAGAGCATACCCTTTTGGCGCAGATGCCATGAACCCTCGTAGAAGAGCGTCGTCCAGTCAGCTAGCGAACCGCGTTTCTCCTCCCACCAGCCGTAATCCCATTTGATTGACTGGATTCCCAGGTCTCCCACACGTGAAGGAATAAACTGAGTGTCCGTCTGTACAAGAGGTTCATTTTCGTTTTTCAGTACAGTTTTCGGTGTTTTTTCGAGGAAGAACCAG
>JAGBZV010000075.1 GCA_017628075.1 Clostridia bacterium | reverse complement strand
GCACCTCTTAAGGTAGGTAAGATGTCCTACGACCTTATCGTAGTTGCCAACTGTATGACCCTGCGCGAGCACACTCTTAAGATGCTCGCGGAGTTTAAGGCAAGCGGCGGCAGGATAATCTTTATGGGCAGACTTCCGCAGCTCGTTGATGCTAAGCGCGACGCTCGCGCCACCGCACTCACCGAGGGGCAGACGGTTATCCCTCAGTCCAAGGACGACCTTTACCGCGCCGTCGCAGAATACCGCGACGTTGAGATAAGGGATAAGAGCGGCGCACGCACCAAGGGTCTTATGTGCAATACTCGCCGCGACGGAGATTGCCGCAGTCGCTGCCGCCGCCTCCGTACAGGAGCAGACGCTTCCCGATCCCGATGCGTATTCGCTTGCGGAAGCGGATGAATCCGATGCCGTTCTGCGCGGAGAGCGCAATGCGGATACTGCAATGCACGACCGTGTGATCCTTTCCGCTGAGCCCGGCAGACGCGATGACAGATCGGCGTCTGCGGATGAGATCGACCTTGCTGCCATTTTCAATACGCCGAATGCGGCGCAGAATACGCCCCCCGGTGATTCCTTCGGATACGAGGAGCAGGCTGCGGAGCTGGAGCTTTGCGTGACGCAGTCCGTTCCGGACGGCTGTGCAATGCCGGAGGCAGACGATGTTCCACCGTTTGATACGGACGGGGCGCGCGAGATTCCGCTGGATGATCCGAATGCAGAGCAGCTGCTGTCCTCCTTGACCGCCATGTACGGCGGCACGCAGGGCATGCCTGCCGCGCCTTCGGTGCCGCAGTATCAGTTCCCGCCCATAACGCTTCTCAAAAAGGATCTGTCCGACAAAAACGAGGACGTGGCCGGCGAGCTGGAAACGAACGCGGCGCGGCTTGTGGAGATCCTTCGCTCCTTTAACGTAAAAACGCGGATCGTCAACGTATCGCGCGGTCCCACCATTACCCGCTACGAGCTGCAGCCGGAGTCCGGCACGCGCGTGCGGTCCGTTGCCAATCTGGTGGACGATATTGCCCTTGGGCTTGCGGCTGACGGTGTCCGCATCGAGGCCCCGATCCCCGGAAAGAGCGCAATCGGCATTGAGGTGCCGAACCGCTCCGTTTCTACCGTATACATCCGCGAGCTCATTGACAGCGAGCCCTTCCGATCGGCAAAGAGCCGCCTGACGACCTGCCTCGGCATGGACGTTGCCGGCGCTCCCGTCTTTCTCGATGCGGCGAAAATGCCGCACCTGCTCATCTGCGGTGCGACCGGTATGGGTAAATCCGTGTGCATCAACGCGCTGATCGTGTCGATGCTGTATAAGGCGACGCCGGATGAGGTCAAGCTGATCCTTATCGATCCCAAGAAGGTCGAGCTGAATATCTATTCCGGAATTCCGCATCTGCTCGTTCCCGTCGTTTCCGATCCGAAAAAGGCCGCAGGCTCCCTGCATTGGGCCGTTACCGAGATGGAACGCCGTTTTGCCCTCATTGAGGACGTGGGAATGCGCGACATCAAGGGCTATAATGACATTACGAAGAACGATCCGGACCGCGAATATCTGCCGCAGATCGTCATTATCATCGACGAGCTTGCGGATTTGATGATGACCGCCCCCGATGAGGTTGAGGAATCCATCTGTCGTCTGGCGCAGAAGGCGCGTGCTGCAGGTATGCACCTCATCATCGGTACGCAAAGACCGTCCGTTGACGTCATTACCGGTCTGATCAAGGCAAACATTCCCTCACGAATTGCATTCCGCGTGTCCTCTCAGATGGACTCCCGCGTGGTGCTTGACGTCAGCGGAGCCGAAAAGCTGATCGGACGCGGCGATATGCTGTATTCTCCGGTCGGTGCGCCGAAGCCGCAGCGCGTGCAGGGCTCGTTCGTATCCGAGGATGAGATCGACGCGGTGGTTGGATTTATCAAGAAAAACGCCGGACACGCCGCGTATTCCGATTCGGTCATGGAATCTATCGAGCGCGAGGCGGCCTTGTGCGGTCAGAAGAAGGGCCGTGCTTCCGCAGAGGGTGAGGTGCTCGACGGGGACACAGCAGCGGATGATCCGATGCTGCGCAGCGCCGTGGAGCTTGCGGTGGAGTCGGGTAAGATCTCGACCTCGCTCATTCAGCGGAGGCTGTCGCTTGGCTACGGCCGCGCCGCAAAGCTGATTGACCGTATGGAGCAGCTCGGCTACGTATCTGCCCCCGAGGGGCAGAAGCCGCGGCAGGTGCTCATCACCCGTGAGCAGTATATGGAGCTTGTTTTGAAGCAGGAGGAGATCATCTGATGGGAATTCTGATTACGATCGACGGCTTGGATGCTTCCGGCAAGGAAACGCAGTCCAAGCTTCTCTGTGAGGCACTCCGTGCACATGGAAAGCGCGTGCGGCTGCTCTCCTTTCCGATGTACGGGGAGCAAAGTGCCGTCCCGGTTGAAATGTATCTTTCCGGTGCGTTGGGAGGAGATCCTGAGGATACCAACGCCTACGCCGCCTCCTCTTTTTTCTCGGTGGATCGCTATATTTCGTTCCGTACGGATTGGTGCGCCGATCTTGCCGATCCCGATACGGTCGTTGTGACTAACCGCTATACCACGGCAAACGCGGTGCATCAGCTGTCCAAGCTGCCGCGCGAGCAGTGGGAGGAGTTCCTTGCGTGGCTTTGGAATTTTGAGTTTGATCGGCTCGGGCTGCCAAGACCGGACTGCATCCTGTATTTGGAAATGCGCCCGGACATTTCCCGCCGTCTGCTGGCATCGCGCTCTGCGGAAACGGGACGTGCCCAGGATATTCACGAGCGAAGCTGTGATCATCTGGAGCGCAGCTACGAGGCGGCGCTGTACGCCTCGGAAACGCTCGGCTGGCACAAAATCTCCTGCTATAGCGGCGATGATCCGCGCCCGATCCCCGATATTCATGCGGAGATCATGGAGGTGCTCGCGCCGTACCTGGCATCTTGAGTCAGAGGCGGGGGCTGTCTGTTGGCAAAACGTCTGCCTGGCCCAAGGAGGCTGTGCAGGAGGCTGTGTAACGGTGTTATGCAGCGCAATATTTGACCGGAAAGGAACGGTTCTGATATGGTATATTTATTTTTGGCTGACGGCTTTGAGGAAGTGGAGGCACTATGTCCTCTCGATCTTCTGCGCCGTGCAGGTATGGACGTACAAACGGTCGGAGTGACCGGAAAATACGTTACGGGTGCGCATGAGATCACCGTGACCGCAGACATTCTGCCTGAGGATATGGTGCTTGACCGTGCGCTTGAAATGATCGTTCTCCCGGGCGGTATGCCCGGCACGAGCAATCTGGATTCCTCGGGCGTGGTGCATGAGGCGATCCGTTATGCGGTGGAGCGCGGCATCACCATCGGTGCGATCTGCGCGGCACCGATGATCATAGGAAAGCTTGGGTATCTTTCCGGCAGATCTGCCGTTTGCTACCCCGGATTTGAAAAGTATCTGGTCGGAGCGAATATTTCGCCCAAAAGCGTTGTGGTGGACGAGAACTTTATCACCGCAAAGGGAATGGGCGTCGCTCATCAGTTCGGTCTAGCGCTGGTTGCTGCCGCAATGGGCGAGGAAGAAGCGGACGAGCTGAAAAAGTCCACGATGATGCAGGCGTAACGCTATGGTCAATAAAACGAGGGGCCTTGAAACCCGCATGCGGAAAAATGAGATCAGGGAAGAATACAGGGCACGGCGCGCGGCGCTGACCGCTGAGGAAAAGCGGGCGTGGGATGCGCGGATCTGTACGCTGTTTCTCTCCTCGATCACGTATCGATATGCAAAGGCCATCCTGATGTATGCACCGCTTGCCGGTGAAATTGATATCATGCCGATCGCCGTGCGCGCCCTGGCAGACGGAAAGACCGTAGCGTTTCCGCGCTGTGACAGCAATGCGTGCACGATGCAGTATCATGTTGTGACCGACGTCGGTGATCTGCAGCCCGGAGCATACGGCATCCTGGAGCCGTCGCCGTCCCTGCCTGTATTCCATACCGATGCCTGTACGCCCGATATGCACCCGGTCTGTATTGTGCCGGGCATCGTATTTGACAGACTCGGCTTCCGCGTCGGATACGGAAAGGGATACTACGACCGGTATTTGGGGACGTTCCCCGGCGTACGCGTCGGCGCTGTTTATTCGGCGTTTCTTCTGCCGGAGCTTCCGCGCGGCAGATTCGATCTTGCCGTTGACGTTCTTGTGACTGAAAAAGGAGTGCGTGCCGTTCATGCGAATTAAATATTATCTGCTTCCCGCTCTGCCGCTGTTTACGTTTGCGTTTCTGGTGTTTTCGTCGTATATTGACACCCAGCGTCTGACGGGCTCACGCGATGCGTATCTGTCGTTTGCCATGCTGCAGCTTTTGGCGTTTATTTTGCCTGCGATCTTTTACTGCAAGGCAAAGGGCGACCAATACGTTTTTGAACTGAAGCTGCGGGTGTTTGGCTTGGAAAAAGCGGTCTTTCTGATCTTTTCCGTGATGGTCATGATCTGCCTGGTAACTGCGGTTGAGCTGCTTCTCCGCAAATTCGGCATTTCGGACGGTCTGTATGCCCATTCCGTATACACCATTTACGGCCGCACCCTGCCCGAGCTTGGCGGGAACGTCTTTGATACGCTCTATACGCTCGTCGTGTTTGCCGTGCTGCCTGCGCTGACGGAGGAGTTTCTGTTCCGATCAGTCCTCTATACGGAGTACGAGCATCTGGGGGCGCCAGCGGCAATCTTTCTGACTGCCGTTATCTACAGCTTCCTTGATATGAGCGCTGTGGCGTTTATCCCGTCGTTTGCCGGAGGATTGCTGCTTGGCTTCTCCGTTTACGTGACGCAGTCGGTCTTTGCACCGCTCGTCATTCATATCGTGTACAATCTGTATGCACTCTTCTTTGAGGAGTACATCTGGGCGTTTATCGCCAAGCCGGAAAACGAGATCTTCTTTACGTTCGTGCTGATTACGGCACTTCTGTTCTGCGCTACGGGTATGCTGTCGCAGGCAGAGCGCGTTTTGTACGATAAGGGGATGCGCGGCGAGGCACTGCCCGGGTATCTGCGTCCTTATGCAGAGAAAAACGGAGGAAAGCTTCCATCTGCGGCGGCAGGAATTCTGCGGTCTGTGATTTCTCCGGCGTATCTTATATGTATCGTACTGTTCGTGCTCCGCGTGACGGGAATCGTTTGATTGCCGGAGCAGGACACCTCCAAAACCGTTTTTAGAGATGAGGGAATTCGATTATGGATGAAAAAAGATCCGAAAATACGACCTTTGAGCAATTGACGCAGGAAGAAAAAAAGCGTCTGATCGCTGCACTCGGCATGGGACGGCTCACCGAGGATGAGCGCCGTCAGTTTGCAGATATGGTGCGCAGAAGCCGTTTGAGCGAAACGGAGCGCGTGCAGATCAAACGCGCCTACGAGATGTCAAAGCTGACCGACGAGGAGCGTACCGCTCTGATTGCCAGACGCCAGGCGGCACGCAGTGCATCGGCGGAAGGCGCGGAGAATCCGGCGGCGGAACAAACGGCAGTCGTGCAGAGCCCCGCTGTGCAGAATCCGGCTTCCGCGCAGATGCAGACCGCGACCGTGCGCAGCACCGACGATGCGCGTACGCGCGCGCATACCGTCGTGCGTGAGGCCCGTGGGGAGGATACCGCCCCGTCGGAGGAAACCGTTGCGGTCACACAGCCCCTGCACCGCACAAAGCAAGCCGCGGCATTTTCACGCAGCGCGCAGGAGGAGCCCGAGGCGCAGGAGGAGCATGAGGCTGACTATACGGCGATCACCTCTTTGCTGAAGGGTATCGTATATATCGTGGCGGTACTCGTTATCTCCGTGTTTGCATCCTGGACGATCATTGAAGTGGCAAACGACGTGTTTGCCTTCGTCAAAAGCGACGAGGTGATCTCCGTTGTGATCGAGGAGGATATGACCTCCGCCGACGTTGCGCAGCTTCTCCACGAGAACGGCATTATCAAGTACCCGACGATATATGAGCTGTTCGTCCGTATCAAGGGCGAATCGACGGATTATCTGGTCGGTGAGTACGAGATCTCTCCCTCTATGAATTACGGCGACATCAACGACGCCTTCACCTATATTGTCAACACGAAGGAGCAGGTCGTTATCACGATCCCCGAGGGATATACCATCGATCAGATCATCGATCTGATGCTCAAAAACGGAATCGGCACACGCGAGGGCTTCATTGCTGCTATCAACGAGTACGAATATACGGGCTACCGGTTTTTGGAGGGGCTTGATGAAACGGATCCGGATCGGAAATACCGATTGGAGGGCTATCTGTTCCCGGATACCTACTTCTTCTTCAAGGATTCCTCTGAGGTCGCCGTCATTGATAAGTTCCTCGTCAACTTCGAGCGAAAGGTCTCCGAGCCGTATTATGAGCGTGCAAAGCAGCTTGGTATGTCGATGGATGATCTGATTATCCTCGCTTCCATGGTGCAGGCGGAGGGACGGTCGCTGACGGACTTTGAAAATATCTCCTCCGTCTTCCACAACCGTCTTGCCAATCCGAGATCGTTCCCGAAGATGCAGTCGGATGCGACGCTGCAGTATATCCTTGATAAGCGTAAGCAGGAGCTCTCTGCCTCCGATCTGCAGATCGATTCCAAGTACAACTCGTATATGTACCCCGGACTTCCTCCCGGATCAATTTGCAATCCCGGTATGGATGCCATCAACTGTGCGCTGTACCCGGCGGAAACGGATTACTATTACTTCCTCGCAGACGGAAAGGGAAACACCTACTTCTCCCGCACGAACGAGGAGCACGAGAAGCTGAAGGATCAGTATATCAATAAGCAAAATTAAGGAGCAGTATGAAAGCATTGTTTGACAGAACGCGCGTGTTTGCGTACGCAGATACCGAGGATGCGGTCACGGACGGGGCAGACGGCATTGCCGTGACCGTGTCGTATACCGAGGGTGGATATCTCACCGCGCGCGGGACCGATCTTGACAGCCTTGCGGCCGATTGCCGCACGAGAGGGTTGGAGCTGTTGCTGCTTTTGCAGGACGCCCCCAAGGAGCAGGATGTGCAGGATCTGCACATGACGCTTGTGCGCCGTGATATGACTGCGCGTACGCTGCTTGCATCCCGACACCACCGTGCGCTGGATGCAATAAAGCAGAAGATGTCCCAGGTGCGTATCGTACCGATATGCGCACCGGATATGGTCAGACCGTGGATCTATGCGTCCTATATGGGGGCGTGTGCCTATCTCACGGAGCCGGCGGAGCTGCTTTCGGACGCGGATTCCTGGGGCAGTCCCGAAATTGACCGTGCGCATAATGCGGATGTCTGTATCTTTGCGCAGAATGTCGACGACGAGGAAACGGTACGCGCGCTTGTGCGGCTTGGATGTGATGCTGTGATTACGCATGCGCCCGCAATGGCGCGTGCACTGGTATGGTGAGCGCGATGGCTGAGTTATTATCTCCTGCGGGAAGTCCTGAAAAGCTGCGTGCGGCGCTGCTGTACGGCGCAGATGCCGTATATCTTGCCGGTAATATGTTCGGTATGCGTGCGGCCGCAGCAAATTTTACCGACGAAGAGCTTGCATGGGCGGCTGCATATGCCCATGAGCGCGGCAAAAAGGTCTATCTGACGCTCAACACGATGCCGCGAGAATATGAATACGATGCTTTGCGTGCCTATCTGCGCCGCATTGGTGGTATCGGCCTGGATGCGTTTATCGTCGCAGATCTCGGCGTGCTGTCGGTGCTCCGTACCGAGCTGCCAGAGGCGGAGATCCATATCTCCACACAGACGAGCTGTGTGTCCTCGGAGTCTGCAAGGATGTGGCACGCCCTTGGCGCCTCCCGCGTGGTGCTTGCGCGTGAGCTGACAATGGACGAGGTGCTCCGCATCCGCGAGAATATTCCCGATACGCTGGAGCTGGAATGCTTTATACACGGCTCTATGTGCGTGTCCTACAGCGGACGCTGTCTGCTGTCCAATCATTTTACCGGGCGCGACGGAAACCGCGGTATGTGCGCACAGCCGTGCCGCTGGAATTACGTGATTACCGAGGAAAAGCGTCCCGAGATGCCGCTTCCCATAGAGCAGACCGAGCATGGGACCTTTATCATGAGCTCCCGCGATATGTGTATGATCGAGCATATTCCCGAGCTGATGCGCTCCGGAATTCATAGCTTCAAGATCGAGGGAAGAATGAAGAGCGCATACTATACCGCCGTCGTTACCAACGCCTATCGCATGGCGATGGATGCGTATTCCGCAGACCCTGCGCACTACGCTTACAATCCTGCGTGGCTGCGGGAGCTGGAAAGCGTTTCGCACCGCGAATATGCAACGGGATATTGGTTTGACCGTGCCATGGAAAACGCCCAGACCGTTACGGATATGGGCTATCTGCGTGAAAAGGCGTATCTTGCCGTGGTCACAGAGTATGATGCAAAGACGGGTGTGGCATCCTTTATTCAGCGCAACAAGGTCATCTCCGGTACGGAGGCAGAGCTGATCTCCCCCGGTCGCGTTGGCCGTGCACTCCCCGTAACGCAGATGAGAAACGAGGCGGGAGAGGAGATCGCATCGGCACCGCATCCGTTTATGCGTTTTACCATGCCTGTTCCGTTTCCCGTGCATCCGGGAGATATCCTGCGCGCATGACGGACGCACCTGCCGCGCAAAGTAAGGAAATTACAAAAAAATCCGATTTGTGACAAAGAATTCACAAATACCTCTTGAAAAATTTTGTGAGTTGTGGTATAGTATATAATTGAGGGCGTGTGGAGCCTCGGAAACGGGGATTTATACGGTCATCAGAAAAAATGCTATCCATATTTTATATTCATACAAAGGAGTAACCAAACGATGTACAACAAGAAGACTATCGAAGACATCGAAGTATCCGGCAAGAGAGTTCTTGTCCGCTGCGACTTCAACGTTCCGCTCAAGGACGGCGTTATCACCTCCGACAAGAGAATTGTCGAAGCACTTCCTACCAGCAAGTATCTGCTCGATAACGGCGCAAAGGTCATTCTCTGCTCTCACATGGGCAAGCCGCACGCGATCTTCACCGAGGGCTTCGGTCTGGATAAGAAGGAAAAGGCAAAGGTAGAGGCACTTCCCGCAGAGGAGCAGGCAGCTGCAAAGGCTGAGCTTCTGGAGAAGGCAAAGAAGAACGATATCAAGAAGTTCACGCTCGCTCCCGTTGCTGCTCGTCTTAACGAGTATCTGGATGGCCGCGTTACCTTCGCTTCCGACATCGTCGGTGACGACGCCAAGGCAAAGATTGCCGCTCTGGAGGCAGGCCATGCCGTTCTGATCGAAAACGTCCGCTTCGACGCAAGAGAAACCAAGAACGATCCTACAATGGCAAAGGAGCTTGCTGATTTCGCTGATATCTACGTCAACGATGCGTTTGGATCTGCGCACAGAGCACACGCCTCCACCGCAGGCGCAGCAGACTATCTGCCCGCTGTTTCCGGTTACCTCATCAATAAGGAAATCACCGTTATGGGTGGTGCTTTGGAGGATCCCAAGAGACCCTTCGTTGCAATCCTCGGCGGCGCAAAGGTTTCCGATAAGATCGGCGTTATCCAGAACCTCATCGAAAAGGTTGACACGCTCGTTATCGGCGGCGGTATGGCGTATACCTTCTTCCGCGCACTCGGCTATGAGGTTGGTACCTCTATCTGTGAGAACGACAAGGTTGAGCTCGCACGTGAGCTGATGGATAAGGCAAAGGCAAAGGGCGTTAACTTCCTGCTTCCCGTTGATAACGTCATTGGCCGTGAGTACGACGAAAATACCGAGTTCAAGACTGTTTCCTCCGATGCCATTCCGGATGGCTGGATGGGCCTTGATATCGGTGCAGAAACGCAGAAGCTGTTCGCAGGAGCAATCATCGGCGCAGGTACTGTCGTTTGGAACGGCCCGATGGGTGTTTCTGAGTGGGCAAACTTCGCAGCAGGCACAACCGCAGTTGCGCAGGCAGTTGCTGATTCCGGCGCAGTTTCCATCATCGGCGGCGGTGACTCTGCAGCGGCTGTTGAAAAGCTCGGCTACGCTGATAAGATGACGCACATCTCCACCGGCGGCGGTGCATCTCTTGAGTTCCTTGAGGGTAAGGCACTTCCCGGTATTGCATGCCTCAACAACAAGTAATAGCAGAAAGAAGAAGATACAATGGATAAGAATCTGAGAAGAACCGTAATTGCGGGCAACTGGAAGATGAACATGACCCCCACCGCAGCAGGCGCATTTATCCGCGAGCTTGCTCCTATGGTTGAGGGCGCAGATTGTGACGTAGTCCTCTGTGTCCCTGCAATTGATATTCCCGCAGCTGTTGCTGCAGCACAGGGCACCAATATTCACATCGGTGCAGAAAACGTTCATTTCGCGGAGAGCGGTGCGTATACCGGTGAGATTTCTGCCGAGATGCTCGTCGATGCAGGCGTTGAGTACGTCATCATCGGCCACTCTGAGAGAAGACAGTATTTCGGTGAGACCGACGAAACCGTTAACGCTCGCACCAAGGCTGCACTTGCTAAGAATCTCCGTGCTATCGTCTGCGTCGGTGAAACCCTCACGCAGCGTGAGCAGGGCATTACCGCTGAAACCGTTTCCCTCCAGACCAAGATCGCACTGCTTGGCGTTTCCGCTGAGGACATGAAGAATGTCATCATCGCGTACGAGCCTGTCTGGGCCATCGGTACCGGTAAGACTGCAACCTCTGATCAGGCAGACGAGGTCTGCGGTATCATCCGCGGCGTCATTGCCGGTCTGTACGGCGATGCGGTTGCAGCTGCGACCACCATCCAGTACGGCGGCTCCATGAATGCAAAGAATGCAGAGGAGCTCCTCTCCAAGGTCAACGTTGACGGCGGTCTGATCGGCGGTGCATCCCTCAAGACTGCAGATTTCACCGTGATCGTAAAGAACGGCTGAGAACGATCCCTATAGCGATGGGGTTGTTGCAAGTTGAAAACTTGCAACAGCCCGGATATTCCCGTTATCACAGCGGCGCGGGACTGCGGGCACAGTGGTGCGGCAGTCCCGCTTTGCTTTTTTATCAGCGTCCGATCCCGTCCGGCTGTGCCGGGGGCGGTCATTTCATCCGAAAGTGAGGACCACATGATCAGAACAGTGCATTTTCATGGCTTCTGCAGCATACGGCGCGGCGGTATTCTTGCTTGCCTTGCACTCCTGTTGGCATTTCTATGCGTTATGGGAGTGGCGGCGAGAACGGAGACGACCTCCGACGGCGTGCTTGCAATGACAGCGGAGATCAACGAAAAGAACCCGGGTGAGGTTCGGATCACCGTAACGCCGGACGAGGCGTTTCTGCGCGCCAAAAAGGGTGAGACGTTGTATCTGTTTACCCTGCAGCCGCATGAGGATGCGGTTGATCTTAACACAAAATCACCGACGGCGACAAAGGCCGTGGACAAAACGATTACATATACGGTGTCTGCAGATGGATCCGGTGAGCGCTACCGTGCCCAATACGTTCTTGCACTCGGAACGGGCGGCTCGTATCGCATTGTCGGACGGGTATACGTGGGAAATCCTCAGGTTTTGGCGGAAAACCATACCAAGCGCCCGGAGACACCCTCCATTAAGGGCCTCGTTGTTTCGGGGGCACTTGCCGCTGACGCAAAATCGCTGGGGATCAGCCATGCGGTGATCCCGATTTCCGTGGACCGCTATCTGACCTCTGCCGCAGGCGATCCGCGCTATTCCTGCTCAACTGCCGGGAAGACCAACCATTTCGATCCGACGATGATCGCACAGCTTGATGCGTTGGTATCCTCACTCAGACAGGCGGATACGCGCATTCTGTTCCGCTTTATCCTTGACGGAAGCGACCGGGGGACAACGGAGCCGACGGCGGTTCTGTACGCAGAGGATGCACCGGAAAATGCGTCGGGATGGGGCTTCTCTATTGAAACGAAAGAGGCGTATCAGACGCTTAACAACGTATTTACGTATTTCTCTGAGCGATATGCCGCACAAGGCGCGCCAATTGACTTCATCGTTGGCTATCAGGTCAACGAGTGGGTGAATTGGTATTCGCTCGGTTATTCTGCCGATATGCTGGAGGAGCAGGTGCACTCGTATGCTGCCGTCTTCCGTTTGGCAGATCTTGCATTGCGTTCGCACTCCGCATACAGCCGCGTATACGTGCCGCTGTCCAATCTTTGGGCAACTGCAAAGCCGTTTCTCCGGGCGTTTGCAGAGGAGATGGGCGAGGACGCCGCTTGGAGCGTCGCCGTTGCGCCGTATGCGTCGAACGCGCTGGACGACAGCATCTGGGACGATTCCCAGGCGACGGACAGCGACCGCACCACGTATTTGACTATGAAGAATATCAGTATCCTCCGTGATTTCCTGGAGGAGAATCTGTACCGATATCGGGGGGCACGCCGTGCGGTTATCATTGATGACTTTGCAGTGCACGGTACCTCCGGCGATGCCGCATCCCAGGAGCGGCAGACCGCTTCGTTTATATATGCATACTATCAGGCGGTCAAGGCAGACTTTATTGATGCCATGATCTGGCACCGGATCAACGACGGTGTTGGAGAGCAGTGCTCGCTCGGCCTGCGACAGCTTGACGGCTCCCCAAAGCCCATATATGCACTCTTTCGTGCCATTGATACGCAGCGTGGCTCCGCGCTTGCCGCTCCGTATGCACAGATCGTCGGTGAGCGGAAATGGACGCAGATCATCCGCGGCTTCCGGGCAAAGGATGCTGAGGTCACCTTGCTTTACGATTCTCCGTCAAAGGTAGGAGATGCCGCCGGCATTCCGGAAAATACGGTGCTTTGGATCGATTTTCTGAATCGTGATCTGCGAGGGTTTGCTCCCACCGATTTCATGGCGTCCGCTGAAATCGTATCTGCGACCGAGGGCACGGAGATCAACAGCGTGATCCTGTCGGCAATTTCGCATCCTATGACGGCGGGAAATCGGGCGTCGCTGACCGCAAGTGTTGGGACGGCTTCTTTGCCGAAAACCGCAAAAACGCTGTATCTGGCTGTCAAAGCAAGCGTGCAGGCGGCACCGTCACAGGATGGTTCTGCGACACTTCTCCCCACACCGCCGGAACGCGTGCAGCTCCAGCTTCAGCTTTTCCGCGACGGAAAGAAGGAGGTCCGCACCATCGGCGAGGCGGTCCTCGATGCAGGCGCTTGGACGACCGTTGCGTTTGATATCAAGGATTTCTGCCGCGAGGCGGACGGCGCAGATCTGCTTTGCCTGACCGTCAGCGGTGACAGCACGGACGGCGATGCGTTTGTCTATACGCTGTCGGTAAATGAGCTTCGGTACGAGAATGGAACGGGACTTGTGGTCTTGCGCGTGTTCCTCATCATTCTTGCTGCTCTTGGAATACTTGTTCTGATATTTGCCGTACTCGTCATTCGCGCACGTGCCATTCGCCGCAGAAAAAGACGGATGCGTGCCGCAGCACAGGCTCGCAGAAGACAGGCACAGCTTGTACAGATGCGACAGGCGCAGTCCCAGCAGACACAGAGCCTGCAGAATGTACAGCGACCGGCTTCGCGTTCCGCCTCCGCAGCACAGGAAGCGGTGAGGAAGAGTGCACGGCGCAGTCCGGATCTGTATTCCGATTCGTCGCGGTACGATCAAAGCCGCCGGAAATGACGGTGATGTTCGACTGCACGCGTTTGAAGGATTTATTTTTCAAGCTTGCTGGTTTATAACTGACCGTTGTTTTTCATGATACGTTACTCTTGTTATCTCGAAAGGCTTGGTGTTTTACATGAGAAGACCGATAAAATATAAAACCAAACGTGCCGCAAGAAACCGTCTGATTGCCGTCGTGGCAGCCTCTGTGCTTGGCGTGGGCGTGATCGGAGGTGCCATGGCAGCTGCACTGCTGACGACGGGAGAGGATGCGCCCGGGACCGGCGTTCCGACGCAGACCGAGTCATCCTTCCCATTTACGGATACCGATACGGATCCCACCGACACAGATCCCATCGACCCAGATCCCATCGACACGGATCCCATCGACACGGATCCCATCGACACAGATTCCATCGACACGGATCCCGTCGATACGGAACCCGTCGATACGGAACCCACAGATACGGACACGACCGTGTCCGATGATCCCGGAACCGATCCCGGCTCCGGAAGCGTCAGCTCGACGGAAAATTACCGCGGCGGATATCTTGACCTGTCCGATTATCCGACGGTATCAGCGCTGCGCGATGCGGCAGATGCCCTGTATGCGCAGGGATATACCGCAGTCATGGTGGAGATGAAGTACGATAACGGTAAGCTGGCATACCGTTCCTCCGTGGAGGAGGCGAAGACCTACGGTGCAAATCCGACGATCGCTGCGCTGACTGCTGAGGAGATCGTAGATGCCTTGCACGAGGCAGGACTGTACGTTACGGCACGGGTTTGCGCACTGCGCGATGATATTGCCGTTAAGGGGAACACTGCCGCAGCGCTGATGAACGTTGCGGGCTTCCGCTATTCCGATGGCGCTTCCAGATGGATTTCCGTCTATTCCGAGGACGGCACCGATTACATTCTTGCGCTGCTTTCTGAGCTGCAGCGTGCGGGTGTGGATGAGATCATGCTGCGCCATTACGCACTTCCCGCAGATGCCGGCACGACCGCGCCGAAGTACGACACCAACGTGTCAAAAACGGCGGCGGTTGAGTCGTTTATCAGCCGTGTGGATGCGCTCCTCTCTGATACTGCGCTCAATCTGGAAATGGATGCGGTTACGATCGTGGAGGGCGGCAACAGCACGCAGGGCATACGCTGTGAGGCACTTTCCGCATATGCCGCTTCCGTAACTGCGGATATTACGCTGTCCAATCTGTACGACGGTATGGTGATCGGCGGAAAAACGATTGCAGACGTCGATGCGGACGTTGCACAGACGGTGAAAACGGTTATGCTTGCGCTGGAGACTTCTGCACTCAACATCCGTCCCCTGCTTGAGCTGACGGGCGATTCTGCAAAGGATGCTGCGCAGATCGCTGTCGCACAGAGCATGGGGTGCGGCGCGTATCAGATGATTGCGCGTGTGCTCAGCATGAACGAAAAATAACGGAATATCAGATTGCGGACATCGTCACCCCTTGCGTGCTGATGTCCGCGTGTTTCTTCGTACGGATGCGCGGAGGCGTCAATTTGACTCTTGACGAATCTGCGTTTATGCGTTATAATTATTATAGTAGTATTCAAGAGAGGATTCCGGAGATTCATCCGGAGAGGACGCTGTGATGTTATCCACCGTTTACAGTGCGGGATTGCTTGGAATTGAGGGCTTTTCTGTCATCGTTGAGGTCAACTGCATCAATTCGATCCCGCAGTTTGAAATTGTTGGTCTTCCGGACAGTGCGGTTCGCGAGTCCAAGGATCGCCTGCGCGCCGCGTGCACCAACTCCGGTGTAGGATTTCCCGATGGTGCGCTGACGGTCAACTTAGCACCTGCTGACAAGAAAAAAGAAGGCTCGTTCTATGATTTGGCGCTTCTTGTCGGTACGCAGACGGCCGGCGGAAAGCTGTCCGTGCGCGGTGATCTTTCAAAAATGTGCTTTATTGGAGAGCTTTCCTTTTCGGGGGATGTGCGCGGTGTGCGCGGAATTCTCTGTATGTGCATTGCCGCGAAGGCTGCAGGGCAAAGCGTCATGTTTGTCCCCGCACAGAATGCGGCAGAGGCATCGGTCATTGACGGCGTTACCGTCTACGGTGTCCATACTATCCGTGAGCTGCTCGATCACCTGTCCGGACGTGCAGAAATGACGCCGGTGGCGTTTGATCGCGAGGCGGCACACGCGCTGTCCTATGATCTCGGTGTGGATTATGCCGACGTCAAGGGGCAGAGAATGGCAAAGCGCGCGTTGGAGCTTGCGGCGGTTGGCCAGCATAACGTGCTTCTGATCGGCCCTCCCGGCACGGGAAAAAGTATGTTAGCCAAGCGGCTGCCCACGATCCTGCCGCCTCTGACCTTCTCTGAGGCTCTGGAAACGACGATGCTGCACTCCATCTCCGGAATGCTTGCGGACGGAAAATCGCTGATTGTCAAGAGGCCGTTCCGTGCGCCGCATCATACGATGAGCTCTGCCGGACTGGCTGGTGGAGGAAAGGTGCCTATGCCCGGTGAGATCTCGATTGCGCACAACGGCGTTTTGTTCCTGGACGAGCTTCCGGAGTTCAGCCGCGATGCGATGGAGGTGCTGCGCCAGCCCCTGGAGGACGGCGCTGTGACGATCACCCGTGCCGCAGGCAAGGTCACGTATCCGTGCCGCTTTATGCTCGTCAGTGCGATGAATCCCTGCAGATGCGGATACTTCGGCCATCCGACGATTGCCTGTACCTGCCGGCGTGAGGATATCCGCAAATACGTTTCAAGGATATCCGGACCGCTTCTGGACCGGATTGATATTCAGATCGAAATTCCCTCGCTGACCTTTGACGAGCTTAACACCGCGGAAAAAGAGGAGAGCTCCGCACAAATTCGTGCCAGAGTCGATGCTGCCCGTGCATATGCACGGGAGCGTTATGCGGCGGCCGGCGTGGATATTTCCGCAAACGCCCGGCTGACGGCACCGCAAATCCGTCAGTTCTGCCCGATGGACAGCGCCGCACAAATGCTTCTGCGCGGTGCGTTTGAGCGAATGGGACTGTCTGCACGCGGATACGACCGTATTCTGCGCGTTGCGCGGACGGTTGCGGATATGGATCGCGCGGAGGTCATCTCTGCGGACCACGTTGCAGAGGCCATTCAGATGCGCTCTCTGGACCGCAAGTATTTCGGTGCATGATTGCAATAAAACAGGGCTGCTGCAAGCACATGCTTGCAGCAGCCCATCTTTTCGTTTTGTTCAGAATCAGAACAGG
>JAGBZV010000074.1 GCA_017628075.1 Clostridia bacterium | reverse complement strand
GATATTCGTTTTTTGCAAAGCGCGAAAGCCTGCGCGGTGTTGTAATCTCAATTTTGATTGCAATTCTGGTGCTGACTGCGGCGTGGTATTTCTGCCTTTCCTACGACGTCTATCGGGCGTATCAGGAGTGGTATGCAAGCGGCGACGTCGACTTTACGCTGACCTTCTTTGAATCTGTAAGCTGTGCGTATCTTTTCCTTGCTGACGTTCCCTCTTATTTCGTTGATTTGGGTATCAGTCTCCTTCTTGCAGTTGTTGGCTGCTTCAGCTACGTTTCCAAGATGATTAAGAAGGCCAAAACACCGGAGCCTCAGCCCGCCCAGATCGAATCCGAGGAGATCTGATTGCTGCACGGGACTGCCCAACACTCTGCTTTATTTCTGCATTCCGCGGTAACGATCCGTTGTATTGCTTGAAAATCATACCTTTCCAAAATACAGGAGGACACTATGACCTGGGGATTTCTTAGTACTGCACATATTCTTTCACTTGTGATCGGTATCCTGATCGTGCTCGTTCTGTATTTCCTTTTGCGTGGAAGAAGCAAGCGGCTGACCATCGCTGTTCTCGGCATCCTTTCCTTTTCCGGTATTGCTGCGCTTATTTATAATTTGGTCAGCTGGGGTGCACCGTTGGAGTATCTTCCTCTGCACCTTTGCTCTCTCAACGCGCTCGTTTTGCCCGCTGCCGTCTTTACCAGAAATAAGATACTGAACAATCTGCTGCTTCTTTGGTCGTTTGGTGCGCTGTTTGCACTTCTCGTCAACGTGAGCGTTGCAGAAACCACGCTGTTCAGCCCGGTATTCTGCTTCTACTATTTCCCCCACGTTCTGGAGTTCGGCATTCCGATTCTGATGTTTGCATTGAAGCTGGTCAGAAAGGATATCCGCTGTATTGCTCCGACACTTGTGATCACATGGGTCGTCTATACGCTGATCCACTTGATCAACGTATGGATCAACAGCTACACGGCGGCACATTCTATCCTGGACAGCGCGGGAAATGTCGTGCGTGTCAACTATATGTTCTCGATCACGCCGGATAATCCGCTGCTGCAGCTGTTCTATAAGCTGATTCCGCATCCGTATTGGTATATGTATCCGGCATTCCTGCTGATCGTTGTGTATCTTGTCGTTGTATATGCGAAGGAGATACTGCAGTGGATCAAAGCCCGAAAAAATACGGCGGTGTAACGCATCTCTGAAGCGCCCACAATGTCTTTCACTGACGGTGGATGAATCATCTGGGTGTGATCGCTTGATATTTTATTGCCTCTGCATGGAATGAATCCAAACTATTTTGCGAAAGGAATTTTGCTCATGAAAAACAAAGTCATTCTCATTTCCATTGACGGTATGCGTCCGGATGGCTTGAAGACTTGTGGGAATCCCTACGTTGGGGAGATGGAAAAGATGTGTGCGTACACCTATCAGGCGCGCTCCATGTTTCCGTCTGTGACCTTTCCGTGCCATTTTTCTATGACGCACTCCGTAACGCCGCAAAGACACGGTATTCTGACGAATACATACGTTCCGCAGGTCCGTCCGGTGCGCGGTATTTTTGAAAAGGTTATTGCTGCGGGCGGTATCTCCGCAATGTTTTACGGCTGGGAGCCTCTGCGTGATATTGCACAGCCCGGTGTCTTGATGTATTCCACGTATATCAATGCCTACACAAAGGAAAGCTCGGATACTGTGCTGACGGATATTGCCCTGAAAACCATTGAGGAGTCCCACCCCGATTTCGTGTTCCTGTACATGGTGGAAACCGATGAAAAGGGCGGACATGACTGCGGCTGGATGAGCGAGGAGTATCTGAGAAGAATCTCCATTGCGATCGATAACGTCAAGCGTGTGATCGAGCAGTACGGTGAGGAGTATTCTGTGATTGTTATGGCGGATCACGGAGGACACGACCGTATGCACGGCTCTGAGGCACCGGAGGATATGACGATCCCGCTGTTCTTCTACGGAAAATCCTTTACGCCCGGTATCATCGAACGGCCTCTTTCGCTTTTGGATGTTGCTCCTACGATCGCTGCGATCATGGGGATTGATCCCGAGCCCGAGTGGGAGGGCAGCGCTGTCTGCTGATTGGACGGCATGTAACAATTTCGCATTGTACTGTGTTGGAAGCACTCCGTTGTGGGGTGCTTTCACTTTTTGCTAAAAAGATTTTCGGAATTTTGGAAAAATATCTTGACAAATATTTTGGATTATGGTATAATGTATATTGTTGAAGGGAAATTCCTTCGCCCACCGATGCGGATTTAGCTCATTTGGTAGAGCGCGACCTTGCCAAGGTCGAGGTGGCGGGTTCGAGCCCCGTAATCCGCTCCAAAAGAAGAACAGGTTACCCGGCTCGCAGGAAGAGCGGATCAAACCGCGAGAATTGAGCCCCGTAATCCACTTTTTTACCCGTGCAGTGCCATGGTTGAATCCCGTTACCCGGGATGGTTCCGGAAAAGAACCGCAGCGGTTTCCTGCGAAATGCCTCTGTAGCTCAGTCGGTAGAGCAGGGGACTGAAAATCCCCGTGTCGTTGGTTCAATTCCGACCGGAGGCACCATTTTTTCTTATAAGTCACCTGCGGATTTAGCTCATTTG
>JAGBZV010000007.1 GCA_017628075.1 Clostridia bacterium | reverse complement strand
TGTCGCAAGTTTTCAACTTGCAACAACCCCACTCTTTTTTCAGTTGTCTTTTGGGGCTCTTTGATATTGCACGATCTGTCGGAACAACTCAAGCTGAGCCGCATATTGCTCCTCGTTTTGTACCTTCTTGTTCCACTTGTTGATATAACTTTTGGTACGGCAGCAAACGACGGTGTCCTCCGGTAGATTCCGGAATCCGTTTGCTGCTCCGATCGGAAGATCCGAAAGCAGAATACCGCATTCGTCGTATGTGTTCTCAGGCACCTCATCCAATACATCCGAAAGCTTGCAAAACGCACCGGTCCCAACCGTATCATCGTACAGAGAACGGTCGATAAACAGGATCACGTATTCCCCGATCATAATGAGGTTATCAAACTGACCGCGGGCATTTGCATTTTCTGCGCCGTTGAAATAGATATGGCTGTCCTTGTAATTTTCTCCGGTTTTCTCCGGGACGTAAACGATTTTATTGAAATCAATCGTCAAAGTACCGTCGCCGCTGTAATCAACGGGGTTCTGTGTCATCGGTGACGCTTGTACGGCAGCTTGTTCCACAGAATTCAAAATATCAGATACGCGCTCTCCATCCAGATACGCAGAGCCGGTATACAGAATATGTACGTCGTAGTCACTCTTTGAACGCATTTGTGCAAAGGCAATGAGGAAAAATACGGCAAAGAACGCAATAATCAGGGTTGGCCATTTGTAATGATACCAAAAATTCTCAAGAGCCTTCTTGGGTGCCTCCTCAGTCTGCGGGATAAAGGACTGCTGCATATAAGGATACCTCCCTTTCTGATAATTCTATCAAAGGCTGCTGACTGCTTACTTGGAGATCGAGAGAATCTCAATACGCATCTGACCGGAAGGAATCGGAATGCTGAGAACATCACCAACCTTTGCGCCAATGATTGCGCGTCCGATCGGAGATTGATCAGAAATCTTATTCTCCAATGCGTTTGCCTCGTTGGAACCGACGAGGATGTATTCAATATCTTCCTCAAAGTCAAGATCACGGACGGCAACCTTGGTGCCAATGCCGATACTGTCCGTGTTGATTTCTGCAACGACACGGACGTTCTTGAGCTGCTGCTCAAGCTCAGCAATTTCTGCTTCAACCTTAGCCTGTTCATTCTTTGCTTCATCGTACTCGCTGTTCTCGGAAAGGTCACCGAAGCCTCTGGCGATACCGATGTTCTTTGTAACCTCAGGACGCTTGACGTTGACAAGATATGCCAGCTTGTCCTGAAGCTTTTTTAAGCCCTCCTCGGTCACGTTCAATACTTTGGTTTCTTCTGCCATGATGGATCTCCATTCTGTTTCTTACTTGTATTTTATATATTGGAATCGCATAACAACGCTCTGTCAGTATATGCGGATTCAGTTATAGTGATGCGGCAGCAAAGCAACGCTGCCCAAATCGGAAGCGTACTCCCGCATTATGGCGCAGTCGCAGCGTCCTCAAGCGCACGGCGAACCTCTGCAATCGCAGCTTGGAGCTGATTGTCTTCTTCATCCGTGATCTTATAGAAATTCTTGTCCAAAAGCGCTTCATCCAGCGGAAGGTCAATGTCCGGGATAACGCCGACACCCTCATAATTGTCGGAATACGGCGGGTTGTACATCCGGTACGATATGGTGATGCCAGATCCGTCGGGAAGCGGAATCACAGTCTGCATGGTACCCTTTCCATAGGTCGTGGTACCGATGATCGTTGCCATTTTGTAGTCCTGCAGCGCACTTGTGAACAGTTCTGCTGCAGATGCAGTGCTTCCGTTGACAAGCACTGCCATCGGAACGTCCGATACGCAGGAGTCGTCGGAGGTCAGCACCTGTTCTTTTCCCTCTTTATCAACGATGCGGATGATCGGGCCCTTGGGCAGAAGGAAATCCAAAGTATCCACAATGCCGTTTAGTGCCCCGCCTGGATTGTAGCGTACATCAAAGATCAGCGCCTTTGCACCCTTCGTCAGCAGATCAGAAACTGCAAAACGGACATTCTCTCCGGTATTTTCCGCAAACTGCGTGATACGGATAATACCGATACTGTTGTCGTACAGACGAGATTCGACCGTTGTATCAGTCACCTTAGCACGTGTAATGGAAAATTCCTTGATTTCGGAATAGTTTTCTCCGCGTCTGACCGTAAAACGAGCAATACTGCCAAGCTCGCCCAGCATCTTGTCGGTAGCAGGATAGTAGCCCAATTCAGCAACCGATTCGCCTTCGACCATAACGATAAGGTCACCCGGCTGTACGCCGGCCTCCTGCGCCGGAGAATCCCGCATGACGGAAATAACCTCCAGTGCGCCCATTTCATTGTTATAGATGATATGCACGCCAATGCCAACCATTTCGCCGGAGGATTCCTCCATATAAGCGGAAAATTCGTCAGCCGTCATATAGGAGGCATATTTATCACCAACACCCGCAATATAACCGCGGATCAGATAATCGGACAGCTCCTCCTCGTCAA
Source organism: Clostridia bacterium (assembly GCA_017628075.1). GTDB lineage: Bacteria > Bacillota > Clostridia > Oscillospirales > CAG-272 > RGIG3925. The sequence goes on along the minus strand of JAGBZV010000007.1, from coordinate 9,452 downwards.
TTTCGCCAACATAGTATTTACGGAATAACGCATCGACATAGCTGAGCTTTTCATAGGAGTCCTGCGTCGTCCCCGCTATCTGCATATCCCTGTTATACTTTGACAGCATCGTCACGTACGTGACCTGGAACGTAAGCAGTGCGCCAAGCAGGATCAAAACGATGGCTGCCGGCAAAGAGATTTTTTTCTGCATTTCGGAAATCCATTCCCTTTCAGTATTCAACAAAGCGTCGGATATCCTCCGACTGCGGTGGCCTCTTAGGGCTTGTTCACATATCCAAGCGGATCAACGGCCACACCGTTTTTACGTACGCAAAAATGAATGTGGCTGCCGGTAGAAACGCCGGTAGAGCCTGCCAATGCGATCGTCTGTCCCTTTTTAACCTGCTGTCCAACGGAAACCAAAAGCTTGGAGTTATGACCGTATAGCGTGGAGATTCCACCGCCATGATCAATGACAACGTAATATCCGTAGCTGTAATGATATTCGGACACAATGACGGTTCCCGCATTTGCTGCAAGCACGGCGGAGCCGTAAGGAAGCGGAATATCGATGCCATTGTGCTTTTCACGGTATCCGTATACCGGATTGATACGATCCACGAAGTACGAGGAGATGATGTTGTGCTTGAGGTCACACGGCCAGCCAAGTACTCCGCCGACGTAATTTTCAAGGCGCTCCTTCTCCTGCGCTTCCTTGATCTTTTTTTCAATCTCAGCCTCTGCTGCTTTGATCTGAGCTTCCTTTTTGCGCACCTGCTCATCGAGCTTACGCTTCTCTTCCTCGGTCGCATCCTTGTTATTTTTCAGCTTCAGAAAATCTTCCTCAAGCTGCTGGATGAGTGCTTCGTTATCCAGGCGCTTTTGCTCAAGCACCGGCATATCCGTTGCCAGCTTATCCAGCGTCTGCTGTGCATTGTACTGCAGCGTCTGATATTCGGTCTGCATCTCGGAAAGATCCTTTTTGGATCGGTCAAGCGCAGCCAAAACGCGCTTATCATAATCGAGAAGACTTCCGATGATATCTACACGGTAAAGAAAATCGGAAAAACTCTCCGAGGAAAGAATGATCTCAAGATAGGAGGTAAAGGAATCCTCGTAGTTGATGCGTACGCGATCGATAAACAGCGCAAATCGCTCCTCGATTTCCGTCTGCTTCTGAGCAACGGCATCTGCATAATAAACAAGCTGCTCGTTGTATGTATTTAACAGCTGCTGTGTCTTTTCGATTTCTGTTTCCAGGGCGTGTATCTCACGGTCAAGAGAAATCTTGAGCTCCTCTGCAAGTGCAAGGTCCGCCTCTGCCTTCTTATACTCGGCAAGCGCATTCTTGTAAGCATCCGTTGCCTGAGCAGAGGTTCCCCGCAGTGCGGCAAGCTCTTCTTCCATTTTCTTGAGGGCCTGCTTATCAGCCGTGGCATCATAAGAGGCAATCGGGATCACGAGCGACCACATCGGAATGACGTATCCGGCGAGAAATACTGCGGTAAGAAGTACTATTCCCAATCGGATCAAATGTTTTTTCAAATTCATATTAAGCTCTCGGTTTTGTAGTAATTTATTTGTTCAGATAATTCATAGGGTTGACAGCTGTGCCGTTCTTACGCACACAGAAATGCAAATGATTTCCGGTGGAATCTCCGGACGATCCACACAGTGCGATCTGCTGACCGCGAGTGACAACGTCACCCACGGAAACCAGATTTTTGGTATGGTGTGCGTAAAGCGTAGCCATTCCGTTTCCATGATCAATGACCACGTAATATCCGTAGCTGTAATGCTTTTCGGAAATGATTACGGTGCCGCTTTCAGCAGCATAAATGGCAGTCCCCTCAGGTGCAGGAATATCAATGCCGTTGTGGTATTCCAGCTTTCCGGTGATCGGCGAGATACGCTCCCCAAAGGTTGAGGTAATTTTCTTGTAAGCGGGATCGATCGGCCAAAGATATTTGTCGGATAGAACGGGCGTATCGGGAGGATCGGATGGCGGCGGCTGCGGAGGATCCGCAGGCGGAGCAATCTCCGTTTGCGGAGGATCACTTTCCTCCGCCGGTCGCTTGCTTTCTTCCTCCTGTCGCTTGCTTTCCTCTTCCTGCCGTCTGCTTTCTTCTTCTTTGCGCTTGCGCTCTTCTTCTTCCTTGCGGCGCCGCTCCGCCTCTTCCTGTGCACGCCGGATCTTTTCTTCGATTTCAGCCTCTGCCTGGGCAAGCTGCTCCGCCTTTTTTAAGTAAGATGCCTCAATGGCTTCCTTCTGCGCCTCAGAGAGCTCCTTGCTGCGGAGAGCCTGGATCACCTTCTGGTCAAGCTCCGAGAGAAGCACTGCACTTTCCTCGCGCTTTTGTTCCAGAAGCGGCATCTGCTCCGTTAAGGCCTTCAGCGTTTCCTGCGCCTTATACTGCAGAGTCTGATACTCAAACTGCATTGCCGCCAAATCCTTTTTTGAAGCATCCAAAGCAGCAAGCACGTGCTTATCATAGTCAAGAAGACTCGCAACGACGTCTACGCGATATAACAGATTGGAAAAGCTGTCTGCAGACAAAACAAGCTCAAGGTACGAGGTAAAGGATTCCTCGTAGTTGATGCGTACGCGGTCCAGAAACATTCCGTACCGCTCCTCAATCTCCTGCTCCTTGATGGAAATCTGCTCGGTGTAGTAGCCAAGCTGTATATTGTAGGTATTCAATAGCGAGGACGTAATCTCAATTTCAGATTCAAGAGCTGCAATCTCGGAGTCCAGCGCTTCCTTTGCCTCCTGAGCCTTCATGTAATCCAGCTCTGCTGTCTTAAATTCCTCAAGAGCGTGCAGATAATTTTCCTGCGCAAAGGTGCGGTTTTCACGGAGGACTCGAAGCTCCTCCTCCATCTTCTTCAGCGCTTGCTTATCCTCTGCCGACACCGTCTCAGCGGCGCGCACGGGAATGACCAAGGACCACTTCGGCACAGCATAGCACAGCGTAACCGCTGCAAGAATACCTGCCGCAAGACGGAGAACCGTTTGCTTTTTGTCGTTTTGTTTCATAAGTAAAAAGTATGGTTTTGGTTAAACCTTCATATATCTTCTCAAGGAAATACCGGATCCGATCATACCTGCGATCACACCAATCACAAGGAAGCCAAGCAGCAGATACGTCTGCACGTCGGCAAGCGGTGCAACGGCAATCATCTTGTATTCACCGGACATCGCACGGAAAATAGCGTCGTACAGCGTGCACTGCAGAATATAACCGACACCCGCAGAGATGATTCCGATGATAATACCTTCAATGATGAACGGTGTCGTCATAAAGAAGTTTGTTGCGCCTATGTAACGCATAGCAGAAATTTCTTTGCTGCGCGATTCTACGCCGATCTTAATGGTGTTGATGATGATAAAGATGCTGATGACAAACAGAATTGCCAAAAACCAAACAAAGATGAAGGACACACCGCTTTTAATGCTCTCAATATCGTTTGCAATGTCGGTGCGGTTTTTGACCTTATTGACGTCGTCCAGCTTTCCAAGTGCATATACGAGATTGGCAACGCGGGAGTTGTCCTCATAGGTGATCTTGAAAACGTCCGGAAGCGGATTCTCTTCAGCAATCTCCTCAAACAGATAGGAATATTCCTCATAACGGGAGCGCTCAGACTCAAGGCCCTCCTCCTTGGATATATACACGACCTCCGCAATATTGTCAAGTGCCTTGATCTTCTGAGAAAGCACCTCAACATCCTCGTCGGTTGCCTCGTAGTCAACAATGACAACGATCTCGTTCAGTTTTGCTACATCTTCGATATTCACGTTAACGTTATATACAAGCAGAGAGAAACTTCCCATCAACACCAGACAGGAAAGCAGGACCGTGATGGCAGCCAAGGACATCAGACCGTTTCTCCAAAGGCCCTTCACCGCTTGCGAAATGAAATAAAAAATATTATACCGTCTCATTTTCTTCAAACATACCTCCGATACGATCGTCAACAACATGGCCGTCACGAATGGTGATGACGCGCTTCTGGAAATAGTCAACGATATTCTGTTCATGGGTAACGACGATGACCGTTTTTCCCTTGGAGTTGATCTTCATCAAAAGATTCATAATCTCCATCTTCATTTTCGGATCAATGTTCGCCGTCGGCTCGTCTGCGATGATAATTCTCGGATTGTTGGCAAGCGCTCTGGCAAGTGCAACGCGCTGCTGCTCACCGCCGGACAGCTCCGACGGAAAGTTCTTGTACTTATCCATAAGGCCGACGATGGAGAGGATCGTGGGAACACGACGCTTGATGACGGAGGTCGGCTCACCGATAACGCGCATTGCAAACGCAACGTTTTCGTATACAGTCTTTTTGTCGAACAAACGGAAATCCTGGAATACCATGCCAAGCTGGCGTCTGTAATATGGAATCTTGTAATTGGGGATCTTGGTCAGATCGTAATCACCGACACGCAGAACGCCGCTTGAAACCTTCTCCTCACGGAGAAGCAGGCGCATCAGAGTGGATTTACCGGCACCGGAGGCACCGACGATAAAAACGAATTCTCCATCCTCAATCTTCAGATTGACATTTTCCAAGGCAACCGTTCCGTTGGGGAATATTTTTGATACGTCATTAAATTCTATCATATAGTTTCATTCTCTCTATTGTTTGTTTTGTTTAATTGCACAATCTCATACAGAAAAATATTCGCTATAGCGCACAAATATTTGCACATACACACGAAACGCGCCAGACCGATCCCGGTTCTGCTTACCGGAGCTGCGGACTGACGCATTTGCGTATCTGTAAACGTCTTATCTTGGAGAGAGTCACCGTTGCGACAAAGCCGCAGATCAGTACTTGGTCGGCTTGGAGGAGAGATACTTCTGCACCATCAACGCAACCTTAAAGGTGATCGCGTGCTCAAACTCACGCAGATCAAGGCCGGTAAGCTTTCTGATCTTTTCAAGGCGGTAGACAAGCGTGTTTCTGTGTACGAACAGCTTGCGGGAGGTCTCGGAAACGTTCAGATTATTCTCAAAGAAGCACTGAATGGTCATCAGCGTTTCACGATCCAGCGTTTCAAGGCTTCCCTTCTTGAAAACCTCGTTCATGAACATCTCACACAGCGTTGTCGGGAGCTGGTAGATCAAACGACCAATGCCAAGATTTTCATAGGAAAGAATATTCTTCTCAGTATCAAACACCTTACCGACTTCAATGGAAGTCTGCGCTTCCTTATAGGAGCGTGCCAAATCTCTGATCGTAGAAACGGCGGTACCGATACCGATGGAAACCTTTGTGTAGAATTCGGAGTTGATGGTATCAGCAACCTGCTTTGCCATCTTCTCAACCTCGCGGATCTCGTAGTTCGGCTTGACCTCCTTGATGAGGACAACGTCGTGCTCGCTGACATTGATAACGAAATCCTTATTCTTATCGGGGAACATATTCTGTACAACGTCAAAGGGGATAATATCAAGCTTTCCGTGGAACTTGATGAGGATTGCAATACGCATAACCTCCGTCGAGAAATGCAGCTCCTTAGCCTTGATATAAATATCACTGGGAAGAATGTTGTCAAGAATGATGTTCTTGATGAAGGAGCTCTTGTCGTACTTCTCATCGTACAGATTTTTGATATTGCCAAGAGATACCGCAAGAACCATTGCCAGCTCCTCAGCCTTTTTATCCTCGCCCTCTACGAAAATGATATATTCATTTTTCGTGGCGCCGCCAATAGGACGATAGGTATAGCCGTCGGAAATGACAGAATCCGTTGTGTACGCCATCTCATCCCGGATTCCCTGTCGGGTTTCCCCTATTTTGATTAACTCACTACAGGAAATAATTACGCCGTTTTCATCAATGACACCGATGACACGCTCAACGGCCTCTCTCATCTGATGAATAATTCCCTGGAACAATCTGGTTGACATATTGGTGCTCCTCTCGTATTTAAACGCAGCCGACTGACGTCCGCGCTGCATCAGATTCTAAAATTGTCGGCAAAAGCAGGGGCTTCCGCGTAATTTGCGGCACACCCTGGGGGGATTTACAACTCAAACGCATAGGTCATGCACGCCAGAACAAATCCGGACGCGGTTTCACATCGCAAAATCCGTGAGCCCAAATTCACAATCGGAATTCCGGCATCCTGAACGCACTGAACCTCCTTGGTATCATATCCGCCCTCCGGACCGATCAGAACCGCGGCAGTTCGCTGCTCCTCAGGCATATCGGAAGGATGTGGACAGCCTGCAAGGATTTCCTTTAAAGAGCGGGCACCGTCACCCTCATAACAGAATAAGGGGAGTGTACAGCGCACACTTTGTGCAACCGCTTCCTTGAACGGGATGGGAGGATTGACAGTCGGGATCATACCGCGCCCGCACTGCTTTGCTGCTTCTGCAGCGATTTTTTGCCAGCGCGCGACCTTTTTCTGTGCGCCGCTCTCGTCAAGCCTGACAATACAGCGCGCACCTGCCACCGGTGTGATCTCCGTCACACCAAGCTCAACCGCCTTCTGTACGATGTAATCCATCTTATCACCCTTTGGGAGGGATTGGAACAAATGTACACGGATTGGAAGCTCCGTGCTGTTTTCGGTAACGGAATCGACACAAAGCTGCACCCTGTCCGGCTTGATATCCGTAATGGTACAACGATACTCGTTTTTCTGCATATCACAGACTGTCAGAGCATCTCCGACCGCCATACGTAAGGAGTATGCAATATGATGTGCGTCATCCCCGCCGATCACGATCGTACCGCTCATAAGATCCATCGCCTCTCTCGACAGAAAAAATCTTGCCATTGTTTCGTCATGCCTCCTGTCGTAGAAAATGCAGTTTTTCAATTCAAGGATCTCACTGTTATTTTTTGCACCTATATTATACTACAAAATGTACAATTTGTCAAAGGTTTTTTTGGATATTATCTATAAATTTTTATTTTATTCACATTCTTGGCACGATTGGCGCCGTTTGACGCAAAAAAATTGCATTTGGGCACGTTTCACAAAACACTTTCGTTATTTTTGTACAGAAGCACCAAACGCAATTTTCTCAATTTTAGGATCAAGCGTGCGCTTTTTTGAATGCAAACGCCGTCCAACCACCCTCGTGAACCTCATCCAGAGGAGCGAAGCCATTTGCAAGCATCGACTGCAAAACATCGTCTGCACGCTCGTTGATAATGCCGGAGGTAATATACACAGCATCCTCGGTCAGGTATGCCCCGATATCTGGCGCCATACGGATAATAATATCCGCAACGATATTTGCCGTGCACAGGGTATACGGACGGCTGCTGTCAATGTCCCGCAGCAAATCCGACACGCCGCAGGTCACGTTCGTTACGCGGTTCTCTGCAATATTTTCTTCCGCAACGCGAACGGCAACAGGATCAATATCGTACGCATATCCCTCATCGACACCAAGCAGCGAAGCACAGATTGCAAGAATACCGGATCCGGTACCGACGTCCAGCATACGGTCGCCGGGCTTTGCGTATTTTTCGAGGAGGCAGGCACACAGACGCGTCGTTTCGTGCGTACCGGTACCAAATGCCATACCGGGATCCATGTGCACAAGAATCTCTCCGTCCTGCGCATTGTACGCTTCCCACAGCGGAACGACGACCAGCTTTTCTCCGATCTTGGTGGGATGGTAGTACTTGCGCCACGCCGTTGACCATGCTTCCTCATCTACGCCCACAAGCTCAATGTTACACGTTACGCCCAGCTCGCGGAAGCGATCCCTCAAAAACGACACGTATTCTGCCAGGCTCTTGTCCTCCGGCACGTAAATCGAAACTGCAATTCTGGTCTTGTCGCAGTTCAGAATGCTTTCATCGATCAAGTCAGCGTAAACCGTTCCCATATCAATATCGGAGTAGTCCTCAATCACGATCTGATTATCCAGGATCATCATGACTGCACAAATCGTATCTCTGTCATTAAGATGGCCGCTTACCTTCAGTTGTGTCCATTCCATAGTTCGTCCCTCACATATTTTATTCAATGGCAGGCCGTATCTGCGCCCCGCGCACTGCTCTTACACTCCCACAAGGGGCTGCAGCAAGTGTTTGGCTCGCGGCAGCCCCGGTGGTGTATCAGTTTTTATTTCCGAAGATCTTACCAAGGAAGCTTTCCTTCTTGGTATAATTGTTCTTTCCGCACGAGTCGGAGAACTGCCGGAGAATTTCCTTTTGCTTTTCAGTAAGGCTCTTTGGCACCTCGATCACAACGGTGAAATGCAGATCACCCTTATTCTTGGAGCCAAGCATCTGAATACCCTTTCCGCGGATCGTAAAGACAGTGCCCGTCTGAGTTCCCTCGGGAATGGTATATTTCACGTCGCCCTCAAGGGTCGGAACGTCGATTTCCGCGCCAAGCGTAGCCTCGGGGAATGTAATCGGGATCTCACATGCAATATCGTATCCTTCCCGCTCAAAGATATGGTGAGGACGGACGTTGACCGTAAGAATGACGTCTCCGGTCGGTCCTCCGTTCTTACCGTCGGAGCCCTGTTCGCGGAGCGCAAGCATCATTCCGTCATCGCATCCCGCGGGAATCGTGACCTCGATCTTTTTCTGCGCTTTCTTCATTCCCGTGCCACGGCATCCCTGGCAGGGATTCTTGATAATTTTACCCGTACCGCCGCACGCATCGCACGCACGGCTGGATTGGAATATTCCGAGAGCGGTTCTTTGCTGCACACGCACCTGGCCGGTTCCATTACACGCAGAGCAGCGCTCCGGTGTCGTTCCTGCCTCAGCGCCGCTTCCGGAGCAATCTCCGCAGCGCTCTACCCGCGTAAACGTAATATCCTTTTTGCATCCGAATGCAGCCTCCTCAAAGGAAACCGTCACACGCAAATGAATGTCATCTCCGCGCACAGGGCCGTTTCTTCTCTGCTGAGAGCCGCCCATGCCTCCGCCGAAAAAGCTGCCGAAAATATCGGAAATATCGAAATCCATACCGCCGAATCCGCCACCAAATCCGCCAGCACCCATGTTCGGATCAACACCGGCAAAGCCGTACTGATCGTATTTGGCCTTTTTATCGGAATCAGAGAGGATCGCATAGGCTTCGTTGACCTCTTTGAATTTAACCTCTGCTTCCTTGTCGCCCTCGTTCATATCAGGATGATATTTCTTCGCAAGCTGACGGTAAGCGCGCTTGATCTCATCAGCACTGGCACTTTTCGAAAGGCCGAGCACCTCATAATAGTCACGTTTTGTTTCTGCCATAGGATGGTAAGTCCTTTCCTGCCGCCGCGAATCTCTGTTTCTGTGCGGGGCGAATCATTTGCATCTTTTAATAGTATATCATAGATTGCCGCGGCAAATCTACGGATATTTTGTAAACAATTGAGAAATATCCGCAAAACTCGGAAAATGTCCGCGGGGAACCCGGTGGACCCACGCAAGTGTGAATCCATGCAGTCCCCCGCCGGCGTATCGGACTATCGCTGAGCTGTGTCAGA
>JAGBZV010000073.1 GCA_017628075.1 Clostridia bacterium | reverse complement strand
ATGCCTCAAGCACGGAGTTATACCACTTGGGCGCAGACTTCGAATAGCGCTTCACAGTCGATTCGATGTTTTTGTGGTTTCTTGCAATCTGATTCTGCAAAAGGAAGGAATACCCCTTAAAGTTGTCATACATATAGCCAAAGTCAAATACGCGGGACGCTACGATCCTATCAAGCATCTCAATAGATTCTTCATCGCGTGCGCCCTTGACCTTCAGTGCAAGGTCGTAGTATACGGGGACCACCTGCTTATAGGTTTCAGCAGACAGCGCTTCGATGATAGTACCTACCGCCTCCTTATTCTGAATGGTCTTTGGAATCGACAGTGCATGATGGACACCATCTACCATGGTGTAATAGTTCTCCTGTGCCTCGTCCCACTTCGGATAGGGGAGAATCGAGAAATCATCCTCCATGTCACGGCAGGAGAGGGCATAATCAATAACACCGTTTATAAACATCGCACGGCCTTCACGGAACATCGCTAAAGGCCTGTTTTCCGTGTATTTGGTCTGCTTGATTCCCGTGTAGATATTGAATACGTCACACAGCTTTGATGTCAGCGCAGACAGCTTATCCGTATGGAATACCAGCTCCAGCTCGCCGTCATCGTTCCTCTGATAAACAGGATTGTCAAAGGCCCAAAGATATGTATTCAGACTTGAGCCTGAGTCGCCGACGTAACCGAACAGATCACTTTCGATGTCCACCTTACCGTCCATATTCAGATCCTGATAAATGTCCTTGGACAGCTCTGTGATCTTGTCGATGGTCCACTCGCCGTTGTTGACAAGCTCAAACATATCGGGCATATCGTAATCTGCACCAAGACGCTTGTTATAGAAAACGCAGTAGGTGTTTTTCAGTGCAGACAGTGCAAGGTCGCCGATTGCGATATAGCAAACGTCAGCGTGTGTAAGCAGCTCCTCGTTGGAGTCAGACCACCACGGCTTATCGAAATTGATATTCGGCAGATCGTGCCAGTTATAGAACAGATTTTCAGGAACAAGACCGCCAAGCGCTACGATCTGAGAGGCAACCAGATCAAATACGTCATCGCCTGTGGTGATATCCACGTGGATCTTATGCGTTGCCTCCGTATAGAACGGATCACCGACAAGCACGATTTCACAGTTGAAACGTTCCTCGACTGCACGGTTTCTGCGGTAAACCGCAGAATCGATAACGTCTGCGCCGTCTTCTTCGATAAAGTAATCCCCACCCAAGCCATCGGCGGACATGATCCGATATTTGTATTTACCGAAGTCATACTCTCCAAGATCGTCGGAAACAAGCAGTCTGTCGGCATAGGGATCGTTTTCGTCGATCGTTTCCGTTTCCTTTTTGTTTGCAGTGGTCGTTCCCGGATTCTTTCCGGAATCGTCACCGCACGAAATCGCCATCGGCATCACGGCACAAAGTGCAAGCAGCCATGCAGCGCTGCGAATTAAAGTATTGCGTTTCATAACACTGTCCCTCCTATATTTAATGGATCTGCCATTTGTTACATACTATTATATATGGGAAGCAACCATTTGTCAAGCATTTCATCCAAAGCGGCTTCATTTTCGGCAAAGTGTACAATACCTCCCCGCAATTTTGTACATATTACACAAAAACAGGGCAAAAACACCGCCGCGAAATGCGCCGCACCGCGGTCAGCAGCGCTCAAACCACAGCATCGCGCGCTGCTCCTCACGGATCGTCGAGGCGCGGCCGTGACCGGGATAGATCACGATGTCCCCGTCCATAGAAAGCAGCCGGGACAAGGATGCACCCAGCACCGCACGGTCGCCGTATTTGAAATCAAAGCGCCCGAATCCGCCGTCGGCAAACAGCGTATCGCCGGTCAGCATTTGTTTTGCCTCCGCGTTGTATAAACAGATACAGCCGGGCGTGTGACCGGGGGTATGCAAAACCTGCCACGTCTGCGTGCCAAGCGTTACGGCATCACCCTCGCAAAGCGTTTTAGCCGGAGCAGGATAGAGATCAGGCGCCCCAATCAGCGCAGAAACGTTCGCCTGCGGATCGCAGAGGATCACAAGCTCCGCTTCATGGCTGTACAGCGGCACTCCCGGAAAATGCACGCCGTATGCATCAACAAAATACGCATGGTCATAGTGTCCGTGGCTGAGAATCAGCGCGGTAACGGTAATCCCGTGCGCCTGCGCAAAGGTCTTTACCGTTTCCGGCCGCACACCGAGGTCAAAAACGAAGCCCTCGTGCGTATCCTCATCCCAGACAAGATACGTATTGGAGGAAATATACGGATCACAAAAGGTTTTGATCAAAGTCAAGCACTCCCCTCATCAAAGGAACGGCGTCGTGCCGTCACAAAGGAACAGATCCCGGCGTATACATTCGTACCACGCAGATGCAGGATCGTCAAAGGTCAGACCGAGGTCGCGCGCGGCACCGCGCATCAGGTATTCGGGATTCAGAAAATTGGCGTTATCCGCACACAGAACGCAGTGCAGCGTCATTGTGTTGTCAGCCGGATCGTATACGGTCGAGGCAGACCGGATCAGCGGCGTAATATCCGTATCGCGGTCGCCCGCCTTGGATTTTTTCGTCAGAATCAGGGGAGAGGAAAACAGCGCATCCATGGCAGATGCCATCTCGGGACTGCTTTGGGGGTGCGTGATACGAATGTCGTATGAAGCGTACCCGATATCCGTCATTTTATGAACGGGCGGCGCGGCATAAAACAGCTGCAGCGTGTCCGGCATACACGGATTGAGCGCATCAACAACCTGCGCAGGCGTCACGGGTGCCGTCATTTTCGTATCCGCAAACTCGCACTCGGATTGGATACCGATGGACAGCGGCGTGGAAAAGACCATTTTCGGATGCGGATTGAAGCCCTCGGAGAACCAGATGGGAAGCCCGGAGCGAACGAAGGCGCGCTTCATAAACCGCTGAAGGTCAAGATGTGAGATGAACTGCATATCCCCGACCTTATAAAAGCCAAGCCGTACCGTCAGCGTTTTGCTTTGCGGATGGATATCGTCCATCACAAAATCCCACGCCACAGGCAGAGCGCGCTTTACCCTTCCTTCTTGTGCTTGCAAAGTACACGATTGCACCACGTCTGCTCACCCCCCAGCTTATCCGCACCGCATCCTGCACACGCCTCCATGCAGTTGCGCGTCGTTTTCGTTTCGTATGCTTTTGCGCGTTCCCTGCGCAGAAATTCCTTGTCTACGCCGCAGTCGATGATATCCCACGGCAGAATCTCATCAAGACCGAAGCCGCGCGTGGTATAGAAATCGGGATCCACGCCGACGGCGTCGAAAACCTCAAGCCACGTTTCGTAGGAGAAAAATTCCTCCCACGCATCAAAATGCACCCCACGTCTGTGCGCCTCCAGAAGTGCAGCACACAGACGGCGGTCACCGCGCGCAAATACGCACTCAATGCGGCCAACCTGTGCATCGTGATAGTTGTAACGCACCTTGCGGTCGGTGATGATCTCGCGCAGATACCGCTGCTTCTCCAGCGTCGTGGAAAGTGCGTCCTGCTTTTCCCATTGGAAGGCGGTATGCGGCTTGGGCACAAACGCCGCCACAGACAGCGTGACCTGCACGCCGCCCTTGTTCGGCTTTCCAATCTGCTTATCGTGCCGCTTGTTGACGTAGAATTCGTGGATCACGTGCTCAGACAGCGCAAAAATGCCGTCCAGATCCTCGTTGACCTCGGTCGGATGACCGATCATGAAGTAGAGCTTGACCTGATTTTTTCCTGCCTCAAACGCAACGCGGCAGGCGTTGAGGATCTCCTCCTCCGTGACGTTCTTGTTGATAACGTCGCGCAGGCGCTGCGTTCCCGCCTCCGGCGCAAAGGTCAGCGTGCTCGTGCGGACGGAGGAAATGCGCTCCATCAGCTCCTTCGTAAAGGTATCCGCACGCAGCGACGGCAGCGCAAGCGACACGCGGGCGTCATCGGTCCATGCAAGCAGCTCCTCCGTCAGCGCGGGAAGTCTTGTATAGTCGCTGATAGACAGAGAGGAGAGGGAAATCTCCTCGTATCCCGTTGCCTCGTACAGACATTTTGCCTGGGCCGCCAGCACCTCCGGTGATTTCTCGCGGATAGGGCGGTAGACCATGCCTGCCTGACAGAAGCGACATCCGCGCGGGCAGCCTCGGTAGACCTCAAGCATAATGCGGTCCTGCACGGTGTCGATGTATGGCATAAACGTTTCCTTGGGAAAATACGCAGTATCAAGATCCTGCACGATACGCTTCGTGATACGGTCCGGAATATCCTCGTATTTTTTTGCAACGCCGCGGATGGTGCCATCCTCGTTGTAAGACACGGTGTAAAAGGACGGAACGTAAAAGCCGTCAAGCCTTGCCGCTGCGTGCAGAAACGCCTCGCGGGTATACGTTCCCCGCTCCTTCATCTCGATATACAGACGGGACAGCTCAACGAGAGCCTCCTCGCCCTCTCCAATCGAAAAGAGATCAAAGAAATCGGCAATCGGCTCCGGATTATAGGTGCAGCATCCGCCGCCTATGACGATGGGCGCATCCTCTCCGCGTGCCGCCGACGTCAAGGGGATTTTGGCAAGGTCAAGCATATACAGCACGTTGGAATAGGCCAGCTCGTATCCCAGCGTAAACGCAACGATATCGAACTGCGAGATCGGATCGCCGCTTTCCAATGCCCACAGCGGGATGGAATGACGGCGCATCTGCGCCTCCATGTCGGTCCACGGCGCAAAACAGCGCTCACACCAGACGTCAGGCTCACGGTTCAGCGCACCGTAGAGCAGTCGGATGCCCAGATTGGACATTCCGATCTCATAGGTATCAGGAAAGCAAAATGCGACGCGGCACCTAACGTCCGCCTTGTTCTTGACAGTCTGTCCCCATTCGCCGCCCGTGTATCTGCCGGGCTTGGAAACAGATTTCAAGAGTTGTCCTACGTTCATATCAAAAAAGCTCCTTTCAGGGGCGTGTCAATACGGTTTTTCCCGTTCTCCCACAAGAAATGCGTGAACACGGGCGATTTCTTCTTCGTCTTCAATGGGTGTCGGCTGCCAGAGCTCTCCGTAGCAGTAGCACGGTGTGAACTCCCCCAACACGTCCGTCAGTATTCCGTCGGTCACAGACAGCGTCAGCGTATACACGACCGTGCGGTTCTGACAGGTATGTGTTCCTCCGAACAGAAAATTGCCCAGAGAGTAAATGATGCGCGCACCCTTGTATTCCTCCGTCGGCTGAAGCACGTGCGGATGGCTGCCAAGCACAAGGTCTGCACCGGCGTCCACCATTGCGCGCGAAGCGCTGACGCGCCATTCCTCCGGTGTGTGGACACGCTCCTTGCCGCCGTGATAATATACGATGCAAAAATCGCAGGAGTCGGCATTTTCCTCCAGCCATTCCAGAATCGGCGGCAGATAATAGTCTGAATACAGCGAGGCACAGAACAGTCCGATGCGTATCCCCGCCTTTTCAAGAAACAGCGCCTTGCGCTCCGTTATAGGCGCAACACCCGCCGCACGCAGTGCCTCCACGGTGTCATCGCGTCCCTCATAACCGTAGTCCAGCGCATGATTGTTGGCAAGTGAGGCAATCTCGACGCTTCCCTTTGCAAGGATCTGCGCGTTTTGCGTACCGGAATAGTACCAATAGGCTTCATCGCCCTCCTTCTCCCGCTTGGTCGGATCGGGATCGTCGGTAAAGACGTTTTCACAGTTGACGACGGTATAATCGTCAGATGAAAACATCGGATACATTTTTTCAAAAAAGTATTCCTGGGGCGTTTCATAGGCAAACAGGTTGAAGGACCAGAAGCCGTCGTCACCGTTTTCTGCGGCAAGCATGACGTCCCCGACGAAATTCATCACGACAGTATCCTGTACCGGCAGTGCCTCCGGCGGATCCTCCGGCAGGGAAAGTGCGTGCAGAGGATACGACGACGATGCCGCGGAGTGCGGTACAAGCGGGCGGGGGAATGCCTGTCCCCGCTCCGGTGCATCGGCAGGAAAGCCGGACGCATCTTGTGCGCATCCGGTACATAGACCGACGCACAGGCCTACGGACAACGCCCTCCGAAGATACTGGATCAGCCGCATGAGGATGCTTCGACCGTCTTACCCGCGACGAGGTTGACACCCTCGCCGAGAAAATCCTCACAGATTACATCCCCGCGTACGACGGGAGCCGTAACGGTGATGCCCGACAGCACCTTCATCGCCTCAAAAAGCCTTCCCTTGGGAATGGTGCCGTCTGTTTTGACGGGAAGGTACGCATCGTTTTCCGCTCCGACAAGCCGGACTGTAGTGGTCAGCGTGCGGCGCGGATCCGTCAGCTCATCGCGCATATAGCTCTCGCCGCGGCGACAGGTATTTCCGCGCACCAAAAGAATCTGTCCATCGTCAGCAAGCTCTGCCTCCAAATGGCAGCCGAGAGGACATACGATACAGGTTTTTCTTATCACAGTACTCATGGATGATCGCTCCTTTCTCATTCAAGCGATACGGTAACAGCACTTCCCGCACGGATTGCCGCGATCGCGGTGTCGTTGAGCTTGACCGTTTCCATCTGGCCCGGCTCAAGGAAGCGCTTTTTCGTGCGGATGACCTCCACGCCGTCCACGGACAGCACAACGTATTTATCGCGGTAGATGTTATCCACACGGAAAAACAGCGCGGTATCGGTATCAAGCGTGCCGTTTGCATCAAGCTTCTGCGGCATGACGTAGCGTACGCCGCTCTTGCCCGCTGTGGGGAGCATCTTCCCTGCTGGAGCCGCACCCTCCGCGGTAAATCTCGCGGCAGAGGCACCGGCGCGGTACGCCTCCTTCGTAACGAAATCCACAAGATCGTGCACGTGCAGAACGTTGCCGCAGGCAAACACACCGGGCATCGAGGTCTGCATACTCTGATCGACCTGCGCACCACCCGTAATACGGTCAAGCACGATTCCCGCTTCCTTGGTCAGCTCGTTTTCCGGAAGCAGACCAACCGACAGAAGCAGCGTGTCACATTCGATATATTCCTCCGTACCCGGAATCGGGCGGCGGTCATCGTCGACCTTGGCCACAGTCACACCCTCCAGGCGCTCTTTGCCGTGAATACCGGTCACAGTATGTGACAGATACAGCGGAATATCAAAGTCGTCAAGGCACTGTGCAATATTTCTGGGAAGACCGCCGGAATACGGCATCAGCTCACAGACGCGAAGGACCTTTGCGCCCTCCAGCG
Organism: Clostridia bacterium; assembly: GCA_017628075.1. GTDB lineage: Bacteria > Bacillota > Clostridia > Oscillospirales > CAG-272 > RGIG3925. The sequence goes on along the minus strand of JAGBZV010000073.1, from coordinate 5,393 downwards.
TCATGCGGCGCGCCATGATCAGACCGATATCACCGGAGCCGAGGATCACGACACGCTTGCCGGGCAGATAGCCGTTGATGTTGACGTATCTCTGTGCAGTACCTGCGGAATAAATGCCGGCCGGTCGGGAGCCCGCAATATTGAGCGCACCGCGCGTGCGTTCTCTGCAGCCCATTGCCAGAACGATCGCGCCTGCCTTCACGCGGCAAAAGCCCTCCGTCGGGGAAACGAATGCCACCTCGCGCTCCGCCGAGATCGACAGCACCATAGCGTCGCACAAATATCCGATCCCACGCGCCCGCACCTCGTCGATAAAGCGTCCCGCATATTCAGGACCTGTCAGCTCCTCACCGAACATATGCAGACCAAATCCCGCGTGGATACACTGGTTGAGAATACCTCCAAGCTCACGGTCACGCTCAAGAATCAGTATGTCCTTGGGCGCAATTCCGCAGCGGTTGGCCTCGATTGCAGCAGCAAGTCCCGCAGGTCCGCCGCCGACGATAATAATCTTTTTGAAATCCATTACTTTTCTCCTCCGTTCAGGATCACGGATCCTCCGCCGCACTTGGTGATCTCCGTCATCGGAACGCCAAGCTCGCGTGCAAGAATCTCAACCGTTCTCGGTGAACAGAAGCCTGCACCGCAGCGGCCCATGCCCGCGCGCGTTCTGCGCTTGACCATATCCAGATCACGTGCACCGAGCGGTCTGCGAATGGCATCAACGATCTCACCCTCGGTGACCGTTTCACAGCGGCAGATGATCTTTCCGTACAGCGGATTCCTTGCGATCAGTGCCGCACGCTGTGCATCGTCAAGCTCACGGAAGCGGATCTTCTCCGGCCGTCCGGGGAGATACGTTTCTTTTTCCGTAAGGGAAAGTCCCATGCCCCAAAGAAGCTCTACTGCGTATTCGCCAACTGCGGGAGAGGATGCAAGACCGGGTGATTCAATGCCCGCCAGATGCAGGAGCCGCGGCACGCACGCCGACGGACGGATGCAGAAATCGCTCTTGGTAATGTCGCCGTCCGCACCAACGGGCGTAGGACGGTTACCGGAGAACTGCGTAATGACCGCGCGGGTGTTGACGTTGGGCACCAAATGGCGTGCACCGCATTGGACCTCCCACAGTCCCGCATCCGTCGTTGCGGTATCCTCGCGGTCATCGACTGCCTTTGCGGTCGGACCGAGAATCAAATTGCCGTCTACCGTGGGAGAAACGAGGATTCCCTTGCCGTTTGCGCTGGGGCAGGAAAACAGCACGTGCTTTGCCATACCGCCCTCAGAGCGGTCCAGCAGCATATATTCACCGCGGCGCGCGATAATGCGCATATCGAAATCGGTGTCCCCTGCAAGCCTCGCGATCGTATCGGAATAAACGCCTGCGGCATTGACCAGATACTCACACTCCACGGTGTCCCGTCCGTCGGACACAAGGAACGAGCCGTCGCGGCGCACGATCTCCGACACACGGAAGCCCGTGCGAAATTCCACGCCGTTGATGCTTGCGTGCTCGCAGGCTGCAATACACAGCTCATACGGACAAACGATTCCGGCACTCGGCGCATACAGCGCCGCAATAGCATCGTCAGAGATATGCGGCTCGATCTCGCGCAGCTCCTTCTGACCGATGATGCGCAGATCGGGAACGCCATTCTCGCGGCCGCGCGCCAAAAGCTGCTCAAGATGCGCCATCTCCGCCTCCGAATACGCACAGACAAGAGAGCCGCATCTGTCAAACGGCACGTCCAGCTCTGCCGTTTCTGCAGGCATCATTGCACAGCCCATGACGTTCAGGCGCGCCTTGAGCGTACCGCATTCCGCGTCGAAGCCTGCATGGACGATGGCAGAATTTGCCTTGGTGGCACCCATAGCAACGTCCTCCGCCGCCTCCAAAACCACAACGGAAAGCGCATATTTAGCGAGTTTTCTCGCAGTCATCGCACCGGTGATTCCGGCGCCGATGATACATACGTCGTATTTCATGAAATTCTCCTTCAAAACATACCGTCCTTGGACTAATATACATCTTATTATATCACCTCCCCCCAAAAAAGTCAAGGGGAGGCCCCAAAATGCCGGATTTTTCAAGGGAATTTCCTATTTTTGTCATTTCTTTGGAAAAAACAGATAATTTACAAAAAAGACTTGCAAAACAGGCGAAAATCGGATATAATATTAGTATATGCGGCGCGAAAAAGCACGTATTTACGCAAAAGAAAAGGAATCACAGTATGCCGAACATTGATCTGCTTTCCATGCACAAGCAGTTTTTACAAAACCACATCAAGGAGGGCGGAATCGTTGCCGATTTCACGATGGGAAACGGGCACGATACCGCATGGCTTGCCGAGGCCGTCGGCCCCGGGGGACACGTCTACGCCTTCGATATCCAAGAAGCGGCGCTGGAGCATACCCGCGCGCGGCTTGAGGAGGCGGGGCTTGCCGACCGCTGCACGCTGATTCTCGATTCCCATGCAAACGCCCTTGATTACATCCACGAGCCGCTGTGCGCAGGTGTCTTCAATCTGGGATATTTGCCGGGCGGTGACCGCACGAAGACCACCCTTCACGAATCGACACGCATCGCCGTAGAAGCGGCAATTTCACTCGTTGACCGCGACGGCATCATCCTCGTTGCCGTGTATCCGGGACATGAGGAAGGCACCGTCGAGGGCAATATGCTCGATGAAATGCTTGCATCCCTTGACCGCCGCAAATTCTCCGTTTCCCGTCTGCGCATCATCAATTCCCCTACCTCCCCGTTCTTTTTTGCCATTGAGCGGCATTGACCAAATTTAAAAACATATCTGAAAGGACAACCATCATGACCAGATTTCGTCTGCCCACCAGATTCGGCGCATGGCTTGTAATGCTCACCGTGCTTCTTTCACTTATGCCATTCTGCCTGCCGACAGAGGCTGCCGATGAAGCACCGGAATTCTACTATGAGCCGCTGCTGCTTCGTGCCGATGACTACACCGAGGTGCTGACCGGCTTCAATCTCTTTGCCGATAACCCCGATGCACTTCCCCTGCAGCTCTCTTACGCCATTTATAAGAGCACCGATACGGAAAACGCAGTTGAGATTCCGTCCGGCTGGGTGTCCGTCACCCAGGGCACGCTCTCCGAGGAGGGCGATGACGCCGCACCCGCGCGTCCTGCCTTCACGCTGGATTTTCACAAGCCTGCGGATATCGCAGTTGAGGGATCCGATTATCTGACCGTGCCGGAATTCCTCCGTCCGGTCCGCGTGTCCGGCACTGAAATCTATACGCTCGCTCCCGGCTATCACGTCGCTTTTCGTTTGCTTGGCGGCACGCCCGATGAAAACGGCGTCTATCCCCTGGATAAAACGATCGCGTATCGGAGCGCCGCTCCCATCCCCACCTTTGACCTGGAGCGTCCCGCAAAGCTGATCGTTCAGCTTGAGCAGAAGGAGGGCGCACACGGACGTCTGCAGATCTCCACGCTGAATTCCGAAGCATTCCGCGCCCTGCACCGTGCGCTGACCGAGGACCGTGACAGCTTCCTTGCCGAATACGGTCTTTCCGACGCCGTTCTCTATATCCAGTACGACTACACCCGCATGGACGTCGCATCCGGCTACGATGCAGAGGCGGACGACGACATCAACGAGGTATGGAGTCCCGAAACCCTGACGCCCTTCGTCCTCACCGATCTCCACACGAGCGGCGCAAGCTACGATATGCTTTCCTACTCCTTTGATGACGAAGCGTTCCGCAATTATTTCCCGAAGAATACCTTTACAGAGCAGGAATACACCGCCCCGGATGCCGATCCGGATGCCGATCCCACAAGCCTTTTCGTCATCGACACAGAAACGACCACCCTCTCCACGCGCGTCCGTTACGTGCTGGCGCTGACCGCTCAGGACGGCACCGTGTACTATACGAAGTCCGCGTTCACAGATCCCTTCTACTGCGGTGCGTCCAATTCTCTCGTTCACGATCCCAACACGTTGGATGCGCCCACCCTCTCCGATCCCTCCTTTGCGGTCGCAGACGACGGCACCACGACGCTCACCTTCCAGGTAACGTCCAATACCAGCGTGCGCGATGCCGCATTCTGGTGCACCGCATTCGGAAAAGCCGCGCTCACACAAATGCTTGAGATCTCCATCAACGGCAGTGCGTTTACGCCGTATACAGGAGAATTCCTTTCCTCTCCCGTCCCGGCAGACGGAGGCGAAATGTCCGTCGTGCTCAGCGGTGAGATGCTGAACGAATACGCATACATCCGCGTGCAGCTTCGCTACGTGCTTGAGGAGCTTTCGCTGAATTCCCCGTGGTCTGCAGCGCTTGCCTTTGATAAGAAGCCTGAGATCATCGTCACCGCTCCCACAGATGAAAACACGCTCCCCCTTCATACGGATACCACGGACGGAACCGGAGATCTGCAATACGTATGTCCCATCTGTAAGATCTGTCCCGCACCGTACGGTGTTTGCCTGTTCCTCTGGATCGGCGCCGTCGTACTCGTCGTTCTCCTCGTTGTGCTCATCATTGCGCTCATCCCCAAAAAGCAGAAGTGCCCGCGCTGCGACAGCGACTGCCATCCGCAGGATACGGTCTGCCCGACGTGCGGCTACCGCTTCGTAAGTACGCTTCCGGAGATCCGTGATACCACGGGCGATATTACCATCGCCAAGAGAACCGAGATCGAAATGCAGGCAGAGGAGGATGCGTTCTTTGCCATGGGTGCCGCACCGAAAAAGGCTCCCGCAGAAAAGACGCCCCCCATCGCAGAGAAGACCGTTTCCGTCCCGCCCGTCCGCGCGGAGGCTGAACCTACCGTCCCGGAAATCAAGCGAACCGAGCCCAAGCCGGATGCAGCATTCCTGCTGGAGCTGAAGCGCAAAATGAGTGCCGTCAAGCGCGGTGAAAAGATTGCGTTCACCCCCGAGGAGATCGCATATATCAAGATCCTCAAGGAGCGTGCTGCCGCACCCAAGGCAGAGGCTCCCGAAGCAAAAACAGAGATCCCCGCAGCAAAGGCAGAAATCCCTGCTGTAAAGGCAGAGGCTCGCGCAGTAAAAGCAGAAATCCCCGCTGTAAAAGCAGAGATTCCTGCAGCCGACGGTGATACACGCGAAATGCCGCTTGTCGTCCCGAAGCCAGCAGCGCCCAAGACAGACGAGGACTCCCGCGAGGCACAGATTGCCCGTCTGCGTGCACTGCGAGCGAAGCAGCTTGCAGAGGAGAGCGCAGAGTCAGAATTTGCGCCCCCCGCACAGAATCCTCCGCTTCGCCGCGTGGAGAAGCCCGCAAAGCAGATCAAATGCCCAGCCTGCGCCGTCCCCAATCCCGAAACCAGCGGACAGTGCTACATCTGCGGCACACGACTGAAATAATCCGAACGACAGGGGTGTT
>JAGBZV010000072.1 GCA_017628075.1 Clostridia bacterium | reverse complement strand
GCCGCCAAAGCCGTCCATTTCAACGAGAAGCTGGTTCAGCGTTTGCTCACGTTCGTCGTGACCGCCGCCAAGACCGGCACCGCGGTGACGGCCGACCGCATCGATTTCGTCGATAAATATAATAGCGGCAGGGTTTTTCTTTGCCGAATCAAACAGATCGCGGACACGGGATGCACCGACACCGACGTACATTTCAACGAAGTCAGAGCCGGAAATGGAGTAGAACGGTACGTTTGCTTCGCCGGCAACAGCCTTTGCAAGCAGCGTTTTACCCGTACCGGGAGGGCCCATCAAAAGAACGCCGTGCGGGATCTTTGCACCGAGCTTGGTAAATTTGGAGGGATCGCGCAGAAAATCAACGATTTCGCGCAGCTCTTCCTTTTCCTCGTCTGCACCTGCAACGTCAGAGAAGAGGATCTTCTTTTTCTCGTCGGAGCCAAGCTTTGCGCGAGCCTTGCCGAAGGACGCAATATTACCGCGTCCACCGCCTTTGCCGTTGGCCTGGTTCATGACGTAGATCCACATGATGACGAAAAAGACGATAACGAGCAGATAGGGCAGCAGCGACAGCCACCACGGGTAGGTGGTAGGAGGCTCAATGTCGTATTTGGTAATGATACCCTCGGCAAATTGCTGCTCTGCAATATCTGCAAAATGCAGCTCATAGGTATCGTAGCCGCGCAGCTGATACACGACGACGGTTTTATCCTTGAGTGTCAGCTGCAGCTCGTTGTCTGAGGTCAGCAGGAAGGAATCGACCTGTTCGTTTTGGAAGTACGCGAGAATATCGCTGTACACTTTCGGTTCGGAATCGACGGTGTCAAAGACGACGCTCGATGCAAAAAGCACAATGCCGATCAGCACGACGTAGAAAATGATCACCTTGAGGCTGTTTTTCATAGCAAGAATCCAATCTCAGCGGCTCGTTTGAAATGGAGTTTGCGCAGCAGCCGCTGTTGCAGCGCGGAAAATTAGTTGTGCGTATAAACCTCGGGCTTCAGAATACCGACGAACGGCAGGGCCCGATATTTCTCATTGTAATCAAGTCCATACCCGACAACAAAAAGATCGGGAATGATCATTCCGTGATAATCGGGTTGGAAATCAACCTCACGGCGCGATGGCTTGTCAAGGAGTGTAACGGTACGAACGCTCTTGGCACCCTTGAGTGTCAGATAGTTGACCAGGTACGACAGAGTCCGTCCGGAGTCGATGATGTCCTCGACGATGAGGATATCGCAGGAATCAAGATCGCGGCGGTACAAATCAAGCATAATGTTGATGTTGCCTGAGGAGGATGTGCCGGCACCGTAGGAGGAAACCTTCATAAAGTCGATCTCAACGGGAACAGTGATTTTTTTCATGAGCTCGCCCATGAAAACAACGGATCCCTTGAGGATGCAGAGAAGAAGGAGTTTGCGGTCACTTCCGGAATAATCGCGGTCAATTTCTTTGGCAATGCGGGTAATGATTTCGTCGATCTCTGTTTCGGAGATCAGTACACGCTCAATGTCAGAATGCATTACTGTGTCACGGCCCGGCAAAGTCCGGGTCAACCCCTTTCCTGATAAAAATAATAGAGTTCTATGTCACGGAGGTTCGCAGATGCGGAGAATCGTGGATTTACGTCGTCACGGATGCCGCAGAAGGGGATCCATACGATGCCGCTGCCGTCGCAAAAAAGCGGAAGTGTCCGTCGCATTTCGTGCGGTACGCGGTGCGCGGACAGCGCATCTCGTACGGTTGTCGTCTTGTTTCCGCAGAAATAGCGATCGAGGTCGCTGCTGCTGCGAGAGCGGACAGAAAGCTCTCCTAATAGTTTACCAGAATTTATATGTGTGGATATAAAGAATTTGTAAATATTTTTCAAATCTTTCAGTTTTTCAGCGGAAGCAGATGAGCCGTCGCAGAAAAAGCAGATATTGCCCGTCGGGGTTTTCGTTGGGATGCCCGGGACGAGCGGAATCGTATACGGTGCATCGTCAATGCGTGTTTGTCTGCGGATGCGACAAACGGCACCGTCTGCATAGAAGCGAAGACCGCCGGGGAGATCCGCATGGGAGCGCCGGGCCAGCGCGTGCAGCATCGCATCCGTATACGCAGCAGTGAGCGGCTTTTTGGGGGATGCCGCATCGTACAGACATGCAAGGATCCTGCGGATGAGGGCAGGATGAAGCGCCTTGAGGGCATCTGTCGGAATGGCTGTGTTTGGAGGGAGTCCGTTTTCGCATGTGATTCCATTTTGCGCAAAGAAGGCGGCTATAGCATCCGAAAAGAACGTTTCATCCTCCTCTGCCTGCTTTGAAAGACGGAGCAGGGATTCCGAAAACATAGGGTTGATTCTGGATGCAGCGGGAATCAGTGTGCAGCGCAGCAGATTGCGCGACGCATCCTCCTCCGTATTGGTGGAATCTGTGACGTAGGTGATGCCGTGAAGGTCCAGATAGGACACAAGCGAGGCGGAGGGGAGATTGAGCAGCGGGCGCAGAAGCGGGACTTCTCTCGTCTGTCCGCTGTCTGCCGGAACCCAAAGCACCCGCTTTGCGGGAATTCCCGTGATACCGCGGAGTGCCGTACCGCGCAGCATACGGAAAAGGACTGTTTCAGCCTGGTCGTCTGCATGATGTGCAGTCAGAACGTGTGTGATATCCGGATGCTCCTGCAAATGCGCTGTAAAGGCATCATAGCGCGCATTGCGTGCGGCCTCCTCCAGTGTTTGCCCTGTTTTCTGAGCCAGGGCAGGGACGTCACGGTAGACGACGGTCAACGCAATGTCGAGGGATTCACAGAACTGTCTGCAATGAGATGCGTCGCGATCCGCTTCCGCACCGCGGATGCCGTGGTGAACGTGGATGGCGGATATACGCGGCGGCTGCTTCTGTGCCCGGACGTGCGTGCTGAGCAAATGCAGCAGTGCAGTTGAATCCGCACCGCCAGAATACGCTACAAGAATATGAGCGTCAGGGGTAGGAAGTCCGAGTGCGAACAGCGCCTCACGAAAGCGTCGGGGCAGAGCCCCGGGATGGATCTGTTTCATACGGTACGTTTATTTGGCCTTTGGGGGGGCTGTGGGCACATCGCGCTCCGTATCGCGGGAATAGAAGCGCGTGAATGGTCCTT
>JAGBZV010000071.1 GCA_017628075.1 Clostridia bacterium | reverse complement strand
CATCTCTCACATCAAGGCAACGCCGAATGCGGAAACGGGCGAGGTCTACTACGAGATCACCTGTGAGAATGCAAACGGCATGGTTCTGACCTGCTCCGCATCGTTTGAGGGTGAGGACATGGGCTCTGCCGGCACGACCGTTATGGGTAAGGTTGCAAGATTCGTGCTTCCTCTGAAGGAAAAGCATCTCTGGGACATCGGACAGGGGAACCTGTATGACGTGAGCCTGCTTCTTGGCGAGGATGCCGTATCCTCCTATTTCGGTTTGCGTGACGTATATTACGATGGTCGCGCAATGGTTCTCAACGGCAGACGCGTATATCAGCGCCTCGTTCTCGATCAGGGCTTCTATCCGGACGGCATCTGGACCGCTCCTACCGACGATGAGCTATGTGCTGACATTGAACGCTCTATGGCGATGGGCTTCAATGGCGCGCGCCTCCATCAGAAGGTATTTGAGCCGCGCTTCCTGTATCATTGCGACCGCCTTGGCTACATTGTTTGGGGTGAGCACGCAAGCTGGGGGCTTGATCTGATCAATAATACCTGCTGGGCGGGCTTCCTTCCCGAGTGGCTTGAGATCCTCCGGCGTGATTATAACCATCCGGCAATCGTAGGCTGGTGTCCGCTTAACGAAACTTGGAGGGAGCAGGACCGACAGTTTGTCGAAATGCTGTATGATATGACCAAAGCATTCGATCCTTATCGTATGTTCATTGACTGCTCCGGTTGGTATCATATGAAAACGGAGGTTGTGGACGAGCATAATTACTGTCAGAATCCTGATGAGCTTCGCGAATACTATGAAACGCTTTCAGTCACAGGCCAGCCTAAGTTCCCGAACCCTTGTACTCCTTACCCGACGGAATATACGCCCAAGGGTGTGTCGTTCATTTCCGAATACGGCGGCTCCGGATGGGATTATACCGATGGTGGAATTGGTCATGGAGACCTCCCCGCGACCATAGAGGACTTTATTGCACGCTTCAAGGGCCTCACGGACGTGCTGCTTGATAATCCGGCACTTTCCGGATTTTGCTATACGCAGCTTACGGACGTTGAGCAGGAGCAGAACGGTATGTATAAATACAACCGTACGCCTAAGTTTTCTGCTGAGATCATCTCGGCAATCGTATCGAGAAGGGCTGCCATTGAGGATGAAGATTGACACAGCCTGTACGGCCGCGACTGCTTCTTCAAATTTAAAAAAGCACTTGACAATTACTCAAAAAAATGATATTATATCATTTAAGGGGTGAAGTGCGGTAATTTTGTTTTTGTAAAAAGCAAAGATATTGCACTCGATTAATCCCAATAAGGAAAGGAATAATTTACTATGGAAAACAAAATTCCCCGCGCGGAATATCCGCGCCCTCAGCTTGTGCGTGACAGCTATATCTGTCTGAACGGCAAGTGGATGTTTGAAATTGACCACGGAAAGACCGGCAGAGAGCGCGGTCTGGACAAAGCGGCAACTCTTTCACAGGAGATCGTTGTTCCGTTCTGTCCGGAATCCAAGCTTTCCGGTATCGAGTACAAGGACTTTATGGCGTCTGTTTGGTACAAGCGTGAGATCGACGTGACTCCCGTACAAGGAAAGCGCTATCTTCTGCATATCGGCGCGTGTGATTATTCCTGTGAGGTGTACGTAAACGGCGCATCCTGCGGCGTTCATTACGGTGGCTCCGTACCTGTTGATCACGATATTACCGACAAGCTCGTCGCCGGTAAGAATGTGATTACGATCTGTGCGGAAGACGATACCCGTTCTGCTAAGCAGCCTCTCGGCAAGCAGAGTGCCTTTTTCTTCTCTGGCGGATGCTCCTACACAAGAACCACCGGCATCTGGCAGACGGTCTGGATGGAAGAAGTACCGGATGCGTATATCTCTCACATCAAGGCGACCCCGAATGCAGAAACGGGAGAGGTCTACTACGAGATCACCTGTGAAAATGCAAACGGTATGGTTCTGACCTGCTCCGCGACCTTTGATGGCGAGGACATGGGCTCTGCCGGCACAACCGTTATGGGTAAGGTTGCAAGATTCGTGCTTCCTCTGAAGGAAAAGCATCTCTGGGACATCGGACAGGGGAACCTGT